>JBGTAU010000145.1:0-2837 GCA_041749675.1 Rhizobiaceae bacterium
GCCCAGCCACTTCGCTTTCATTTTATAATAGCGGTGCGATAGTCTTGGATAGGCTTTGCGAACGGATTCGCTTAAGGCATCGACAACTTCGCGCTCTACGCGGTTCGACAAATGGCGCGAGTCGGCGATGTCTTCAAAACCTCGCCAGCGGTCAGATATTTCTTTATCTTTGGCAAGCGTGTTTGTAATCAAAGTGAATATACGTAAGTTTTCTTCAAAGGTTTTGGCGAGCGCAAAAGATGCTTCTTTGCGTTTTTCGCGATTGGGGTCTTGCAACAAATGCAGTGTTTGTTCGACCGGCAGTAATTGTCCGCCAACTTCAAATCGAAGTGCCGTCATCGTTTCATTAAAAAGTCGGTTCCAAGCCGCAGCACCGGTGTTTGATTTCTCCAAGAACAATTGCTCGGTTTTTTCATCCAATTGAAATGGCTTTTCTTTGCGCAAGTCTTCTATCCACGGGCGATAGCGCGCCAAAGTGTTGTTATTTGGATACGCCTTTTGCAGTTCATGATCACCGATCTGATTGAACTCGAGCGCGAAGAACAACATGTGCGCCGCCGCATTGGTCAGCTTTTCTTGGCAATCGCCATAAAGTTTGGCGTGGACTGGGTTTGATGAGTCTTGTGCATATAAAAGTCCCGCATAGGACATGATGCGCCCCATAACTTCTTCTAATGCTTCAAATTCTAAGATGGCTTTTGCCAATTGACCGGCATTGGAAAGTAATGATTCGCTGATTAAGTTGCCTTTCCAGGCCCTTTCAAAATTACTTGCGTCTTCTGCACACTTTGCAAGATCCTGTGCCAATTCGGCACTATTTGGCCCACTATACAAGTCTGAAAGTTGCCAAGTTGGCAAATTTATCAACGTTTTGTCAGATTTGTGGCTAGGAAGTGACGTAAAGGTCATTGCTTGTTTAAGCGCTTGCTTATATAATAACATTGTTGTTCTCTGGTGAAACATGTCGGCTCAGTTGGCCAACGCTTAACTTACTATAACTCGAAATGCTGTGTTTGAGTCCAAAATTGTAACAACTGGTTTACTTGAGTTCTTCAGGGCATTTTTAAGCTTTGGTGTCAAAATTAAATCTGTATCCATCGAAAAAGTGCTTAAATGTCCCCCACTATTCTAATTGTTGATGATGAACCGGTTCAAAGGCGCTTGCTGGAAGCTGCAGTGTTGCGCATGGGTTATTCTGTGCTGACGGCAAACAATGGCATAGAGGCCCTGGCGATTTTTGAAAATCCAAAAGCGGCAGACATTTCTTTGATGATCTTGGACCTCGTCATGCCTGAAATGGATGGCATGACTGTGCTTTCACGGTTGCAGGAACGCGAGATCAAAGTACCTGTCATTGTCCAAACAGGGCAGGGCAGTATCGATACTGTGATCAGTGCGATGCGTGCTGGAGCGTTTGATTTTGTCGTCAAACCGGTATCGCCTGAGCGCCTCCAAGTTTCGATTTCTAATGCGCTCAAAGTGGATGCACTCGAAGGTGAAGTCAAACGCATTAAGCGGTCTGCATCCGGCACGATGACGTTTGATGACATTGTGACAAGCAGCAATGCCATGGATCGTGTGTTGCGGCTTGGTGAGAAGGCAGCACAATCAAACATCCCGATCATCATCGAAGGTGAATCGGGCGTTGGTAAAGAGGTCATAGCGCGCGCTATTCAAGGTTCCGGCAAACGCCGTGGCAAACCATTTGTCACGGTCAATTGTGGTGCCATTCCTGAAAATTTGGTGGAAAGCATTTTGTTCGGCCACGAGAAGGGCTCGTTTACCGGCGCTACCGACAAGCATGTTGGTAAATTTGTCGAGGCCGACGGTGGGACATTGTTTCTTGATGAAATCGGTGACTTGCCTTTGGATGCTCAAGTTAAATTGTTGCGTGCCATTCAAGAGGGTGAGGTTGAGCCGGTCGGCGGACGTAAGCCAATTAAAGTGGATATTCGCTTGATTTCAGCGACCCACCGCAACTTGGTCAATCAAGTGAAGGCAGGGCAGTTTCGCGAGGATCTGTATTATCGCATCAATGTGTTTCCTATTCACGTGCCGCCATTGCGCGATCGCCGTGAAGATATTCCCCATCTTGTGCGCAAGTTTATGGCAAGATTTGCCGCGGAAGAGGGGCGTAAAAACCTGAAGAGCATTTCACCGGCAGCGCTTTCGATGCTGCAGGCATTTCATTGGCAGGGCAATGTCCGTCAGTTAGAAAATGCGGTGTTTCGCGCGGTTGTGATGTGCGACGGCGGTGAATTGAAGACAGAAGACTTCCCGCAAATCATGAGCCAGGCATCACGCATCGACACTGCTTTGACTATGCCGGAGGCAGATCATCCAAATATGATGCTTGATAGCGCAGGTTTCTCCGCACAAAACCTAACAGATTTCCAAAATGAAATGCTGCCACTTTTGAATGATCACGGTGATGTAAGACCACTGGTGCATTTGGAGGAGGAGCTTATACGCCGTGCTATCGTTCATTATGATGGACAGATGAGCGAAGTTGCTCGAAAACTAGGTATTGGGCGTTCCACACTGTATCGCAAGCTCAAAGATTTTGGTATTTTTACAGACGAAGAAGTAGAAAGCGATGCTTCGGCGGCATAGACTTAGGGTCTGGACCTATTAATTTTGACGAAATGGTCGCGGTGATTTTTGGTGAGTGTAAGGAGCGAAGGCGCGGGAAATGCAAGCATTTTCAAGCCTTTGCCGGCGTTTAAAACAAGAATTTGGCAATCGCCGAAAAGCGCCCGATTTTAGTGCTAACAGCCAACTGGCTTCAATCTGCTTCATCAAACCGCTCAAACGGGCTTCAGCCCGTATTTTGCGTT
>JBGTAU010000146.1:0-13015 GCA_041749675.1 Rhizobiaceae bacterium
ACTTCAACCGAAACCTTATCCGTTTCAAGTTCGAGCAAAATCTCGTCAGCCTTGACCGCATCACCAGCCTTTTTCAGCCATTTCCCAATCGTGGCCTCAGCCACAGATTCACCCAAGGTCGGTACACGAATTTCAGTTGCCATTTTTTCTCGCCTCTAATTCAAACTATGTTGTCGCAAGGCACACTCAAGAGCCCAGCGCATCTTCCAAAAATGCATTCAGTTGCGCCATATGCTTGGACATCAAGCCTGTCGCGGTCGACGCGGAAGCCGGACGGCCCGCATAGCGCACGCGCTGATGCTTGGCATCAATATGCGCCAAGACCCATTCCAAATACGGATCGATAAACGCCCACGAGCCCATGTTCTTCGGCTCTTCCTGACACCAGACCATCTCAGCATTCTTAAACCGCGACAATTCGTTGATGAGAGCCTTAGCTGGGAACGGATAGAGTTGCTCCACGCGCAACAAATAGACATCGTTGATGCCGCGCTTTTCGCGCTCTTCATAAAGATCGAAATACACCTTGCCAGTGCACAGCACCACGCGTCGGATTTTGCTATCTTTCACCAGCTGTATTGGTTCATTCTTCAAATATTGCGCATCGTCCCACAGCAGGCGATAGAAAGTGGATTCGCCTGAAAACTCTGCCAATGTCGAAACCGCACGCTTGTGGCGCAGCAAAGATTTCGGCGTCATCAAAATGAGCGGCTTGCGGAAATCGCGGCGCATTTGGCGGCGCAGAATATGGAAGTAGTTGGCAGGCGTCGTGCAGTTTGCCACCTGCATATTGTCTTCCGCGCACATCTGCAAAAAGCGCTCGAGACGCGCTGAAGAGTGCTCAGGGCCTTGCCCCTCATAGCCATGTGGCAGCAAACAAACGAGACCCGACATGCGCAACCACTTGCGCTCGCCAGAAGAAATAAACTGGTCAAACAGCACCTGCGCCCCATTGGCAAAATCACCAAACTGCGCTTCCCACAAGGTTAAAGCATTCGGGCGTGCCAGCGAGTAGCCATATTCAAAACCAAGCACTGCTTCTTCCGACAGCATCGAGTTGATGACTTCATAGCGTGCTTGGGTGGGTGCAAGATTAGCCAGCGGAATATAGCGCTCTTCGGTGTCTTGATCGTAAAGCACAGTATGGCGCTGCGAAAACGTGCCACGCTCACAGTCTTGGCCCGAAAGCCGGATTTTATGCCCGTCTAAACACAGCGATCCAAACGCCAAAGACTCGCCAGTTGCCCAGTCCAACCCCTCGCCAGTTTCAAACATTTTGGCGCGGTTATCCAAGAAACGCTGAATGGTTTTATGCGCGTTGAAGCCTTCCGGCAGCGTGGTCAAAACCTTGCCGATCTCCTTCAATTGCTTCAAAGGAACGGCCGTCTTGCCACGGCGCGGATCATCCGCTGCGTCCGCTGTGCGCAAGCCAGACCAAGCGCCATCCAGCCAGTCGGCTTTGTTGGGCTTATAGGCTTGACCGGCTTCGTACTCGATCTCGAGCTTATCGCGCCAATCCGTTTTCATCTTCTCAAATTCAGCGTCGGTGATCACTCCTTCTTCAATCAGCTTGGCCGAATAGAGCTGCACGGTCGTCTGATGCGAGCGGATGTTTTTATACATCAACGGCTGCGTAAACGCGGGCTCATCGCCCTCATTGTGACCGAAGCGGCGATAGCAGAACATATCCACCACCACCGGCTTATGGAACTTCATGCGGTATTCAATCGCAATCTTGGTCGCAAACACCACGGCTTCTGGATCATCACCATTGCAATGGAAAATCGGCGCTTCGATCATCTTGGCAACGTCTGACGGATAGGGCGATGAGCGCGAGAAGCGCGGGTTCGTCGTAAACCCGATCTGGTTGTTGATGATAAAATGCACTGTGCCGCCGACGCGATGCCCGCGCAAACCGGATAGCCCAAGTATTTCAGCCACTACGCCTTGGCCCGCAAACGCCGCATCGCCATGCAACAGCAGTGGCATCACCTTCACGCGCTCGCTTAAAGGTATGATATCGCCGTCCCAAACAGTGGCCATCTGGTCTTGTTTGGCACGCGCCTTGCCCATCACCACAGGGTTGACGATTTCCAAATGCGAGGGGTTAGCAGTCAGCGACAAATGCACCTTGTTGCCGTCAAATTCGCGATCAGACGAAGCACCCAAATGATACTTCACATCGCCCGAACCTTCCACTTCATCCGGCGCATAAGAGCCACCCTTGAATTCGTGGAACACCGCGCGATGCGGCTTACCCATAAACTGCGTCAGCACATTCAAGCGCCCGCGATGCGCCATGCCGAGGATAATTTCCTTAAGGCCCAAATTGCCGCCGCGCTTTACAATCTGTTCGAGCGCAGGGATCAACGCCTCGCCACCATCGAGCCCAAAGCGCTTGGTGCCTTTATATTTGACATCAATAAACTGCTCAAAGCCTTCTGCTTCGATCAGCTTTTGCAATATGGCCTTCTTACCATTGGCGGTAAATTCAATCGCCTTGTCTGGCCCTTCGATACGCTGCTGAATCCAGCTTTTTTCTTCTGGGTTCGACATATGCATGAATTCAACGCCGAGCGTGGAGCAATAGGTGCGCTCCAAAATCGCGATCATTTCGCGCACGGTCGCGTATTCTAGGCCCAGTACGAAATCGATGAAAATCTTGCGGTCCATATCAGCTTCCGTGAAGCCATAATTGGACGGCGACAATTCATTGTAGTCTTCAATCTTGGCGGCAAAACCAAGCGGGTCCAAATTCGCATGCAAATGCCCGCGCATACGATAAGCGCGGATCATCATAATGGCGCGGACTGAATCTTGCGCGGCGCGTGTGAGATCAGCTTGGCTGAGCGCTGGCGCGCCTGTGGCCGCCGCTTTGGCCTTTAGCTTATCAACAACAACAGCCTCAGTCGGCCAATTGCCATCGAGCGCCGAAACCAGTTCACCATTGGCTTGCTGCGGCCAATTGGCTTTTTCCCATGATGGGCCATCAGCATTTTGTTTGATGACAACCGCATCTTCGCCAACACCAGCAAAAAACGCCTGCCATTCCGGCGCGACCGAGGACGGATTGTCCTGCCATTTCGCATGGAGATTTTCTATATAGTCGGCATTGCCACCATACAGAAATGAAGTCTCGTCGAGAATGTCGTTGGTGCTTGGTGTCGTGGTCATCGGATTGATCCCTAATCCTAAAACATGTCAGAAAAATGCGAAACGCGGGCGTTGTTCACGCCCGCTTTTTATCATTGACCTTTGAGCAATTCGCTCAATGTCTTGCCCAGTCGTGCCGGACTTGGCGAGACGCGAATGCCTGCAGCTTCCATCGCTGCAATCTTGTCTTCCGCGCCGCCCTTGCCGCCGGAGATGATCGCGCCGGCATGGCCCATGCGGCGGCCGGGAGGGGCAGTGCGGCCCGCTACGAAACCAACCATTGGCTTAGAGCGTCCACGTTTGGCCTCATCACGAATAAACTGCGCCGCATCTTCTTCCGCCGACCCGCCGATTTCACCGATCATGATGATCGAATGGGTTTCAGGGTCTGCCAAGAACAGTTCCAGCATATCGATAAACTCAGTACCCTTTACAGGATCACCGCCGATACCGACAGCCGTTGTCTGGCCAAGGCCTTCATTGGTGGTCTGGAACACGGCTTCATAAGTCAACGTGCCCGAACGCGAGAGAATACCAACGTTTCCCTTCTTGAAAATCGAACCCGGCATAATGCCGATCTTGCATTCGTTAGGGGTGAGAACGCCGGGGCAATTCGGTCCAATCAGGCGCGATTTGGAGCCAGCAAGCTGCTTCTTAATCTTGACCATATCTGCCACCGGAATACCTTCGGTGATGCACACGATCAGTTCGATTTCAGCATTGATGGCTTCGGCAATCGCATCCGCTGCAAATGGCGGCGGCACATAAATTGCGGTCGCCGTCGCGCCGGTCTTTTGTTTGGCCTCCAGCACCGTGTCGAACACTGGCAAACCAGTCTCGTCATGGTTCTTGCCGCCCTTGCCAGGCGTCACACCGCCGACCATCTTGGTGCCATAAGCCTGCACTTGCTGCGTATGAAAAGTGCCTTGCGTGCCGGTCAGGCCTTGGCAGATTACTTTGGTGTTTGAATTGATGAGAATGGACATGGCTTAAGCTCCCCGCACCGCTGCAACAATCTTCTGCGCCGCATCATCCAGATCATCAGCCGGAATAACATTCAGACCAGAATCCCGAATAATCTGCTTGCCGAGTTCCACATTCGTGCCTTCGAGACGCACCACCAGCGGCACAGTAAGACCAACAGTTTTTACCGCTGCAATCACGCCATTGGCGATGATGTCGCATTTCATAATGCCGCCGAAAATGTTGACCAGAATGCCTTTGACCTTGGGGTCAGACGTGATGATCTTAAATGCCGCCGTCACCTTTTCTTCTGACGCGCCGCCGCCGACATCCAAGAAGTTGGCAGGCTCTTCGCCGTAGAGCTTGATGATGTCGAGTGTGGCCATTGCAAGACCCGCGCCATTGACCATGCAGCCGATGGAACCATCGAGCGCAATGTAGGCCAGATCATATTTCGAGGCTTCGATTTCCTTGGCGTCCTCTTCCGTTTCATCGCGCAAGGCGACAATTTCCGGATGACGATACAGCGCGTTGCTGTCGAAATTCACCTTGGCATCCAAACAATGCACATTGCCAGCTTTGGTGATGATGAGAGGGTTCACCTCAAGCATGGCCATGTCTTTGTCGACGAACGCCTTATAGAACTGGCTGGAAATTTTCGCCGCTTGCTTGGCCTGATCGCCGCTGAGGCCAAGTGTCTTGGCGATGGTGCGGCCATGATGTGGCATAAATCCAGTTGCTGGATCAACGCTGAATGTCACGATCTTTTCGGGCGTATCATGCGCCACTTTTTCAATGTCCATGCCGCCTTCGGTCGAAACCACGAAGGCCACCTTGGACGACTCGCGGTCCACCAAGAGTGACATGTAAAACTCTTTTTCAATGTCCGAACCATCTTCGATATAAAGCCGGTTCACCTGCTTGCCTGTCTCTCCTGTTTGGATCGTCACCAGCGTGTTGCCGAGCATTTCTTTCGCGTGAGCTTCAACTTCAGCAATCGAGAAAGCCAAACGCACGCCGCCCTTGGCATCCGCTGACAATTCCTTGAACTTGCCCTTGCCGCGTCCGCCCGCATGAATCTGGCTCTTCACCACATATAGCGGACCGGGCAATTGCTTTGCCCCTGCCACAGCTTCTTCAACAGTCAGAGCAGCGTAGCCATTCGACACCGGCACGCCAAACTCTTTCAGCACGGCTTTCGCCTGATATTCATGAATGTTCATCGGATACCTGTCTTACTTTTTGAGGTTAGGGGCGATGGTGACGCAGGCTTCGCAAAGGCCAGCCACCGAGGCGACTGACTTTTCAAACAACTTCTGTTCGGTCTTGTTGAATTCCAGCTCGATCACGCGTTCAACGCCGCCCGCACCAATCACCACTGGCACACCGACATACATGTCTTTGACGCCATACTGGCCATTGAGATAGGCCGCACATGGCAACACGCGCTTTTTGTCCTTGAGGTAGCTTTCAGCCATCGAAATAGCGGAAGACGCAGGAGCATAGAAAGCCGACCCGGTTTTCAGCAAACCAACAATCTCGCCGCCGCCTTTGCGGGTACGATCGACAATTGCATCGAGCTTTTCTTTCGAAGTCCAACCCATTTTAATGAGATCCGGCAGCGGCACACCAGCAACCGTCGAATAGCGGATCATCGGAACCATATCATCGCCGTGGCCGCCCAGCGTCATCGCCGAAATGTCTTCAACCGAAACGCCAAACTCTTCTGACAGGAAATATTTGAAACGCGCTGAGTCCAAAACGCCAGCCATGCCGACCACCATGTTCTTTGGCAGACCAGAGAACTTCTGCAATGCCCACACCATCGCATCCAGCGGATTGGTGATGCAGATAACGAAGGCTTTTGGCGCATACTTCTTAATGCCAGCACCAACCTGTTCCATGACCTTCAAATTGATCGTTAACAAATCATCGCGCGTCATGCCAGCCTTGCGCGGTACACCGGCGGTGACGATGCACACATCCGCGCCTTCAATGCCCTTATAGTCATTGACGCCGCGAATACGGCTATCGAACCCATCGATCGTTGAAGATTGCGAAATATCCAGTGATTTACCTTGCGGGATGCCTTCCGCAATATCGAACATCACGATGTCGCCGAGATCTTTGAGACCCGCCATATGGGCCAGCGTGCCACCGATCATCCCCGAGCCAATAAGAGCAATTTTATTCCGCGCCATGATGGTCCATTCTCCGTGCTAAAGCTGCGTCATATATCGCATCATATGCGACATTTTGACGAAACACCTAATCCCATGTCGAAAATAAAACAACAGCTTTTTTTCGCATCAATGAATTCAATCGGTTAGATTGTTTTTGATTTACGTAAACGTCAATCAATTTGCGTTTCATTCAACGAAAGTTGGCAGTCTTTAGGCTAACATGTTGCGCTTTTCCCAAGCACTGAGCCACTCTGCCCCTGTCATTTCGACCAACCGCGAACTCGCCCGCGCAAATTCGCCGACTTTTAGACCTGCGGGCACTTGATAAAGATCATCCGGTCCAGTCTGGGCTGAAAGAAACAGCCGATTGCCATTGTCATACAACACGTCAATCAAAATAATGAACCGTTTGGCTTCGTTGCGTTTTGAAAAATCGAGGGTGGGCACATGATCAATGAAAATTGTGTTGTAGCGCCGCGCCAACTCAATATAGTCGGCAGCGCCCAGTGGCTTGGCACAAAGATCATCAAAGCCAAATCGCGCCACTGTCTCAGTGGCTTGTGGCACATGAAAATTATGGCCACGAACATGCAACGTAATCGGCGCGACAACCTGATGCGCCACTGCCAGCATGAACGCTTCATCCATCACCGCATCGGCCTCAACACCGAGCGGCGTTTGATAGGCGGCAAATGACTTGAGTTTTTCGCGACGAAAGTCAGTCTGCGCGTCCAAATCCCACACATCACAATGGGTTTTAAGAAGATCAATAAACGGCAGAAACAGGCTCCGATTCAAACCGTCACGATAAAGATCGTCCGGCATCACATTGGATGTCGCCACCAGCACCACGCCTTCGTCAAACATCACAGTGAACAAACGCGACAGGATCATCGCATCAGCAATGTCCAGCACATGAAATTCATCAAAACAAAGCAATTGACAGTCGTTAGCCAGCGCTTTCGCCACTGGTGGCACGGGGTCTTCTTCGCGCGTTTCTCCGCGTTTATAGGCTTGGCGATGGACATGAATGCGCGCGTGCACATCTTGCATAAAGGCATGAAAATGCGCTCGGCGTTTGGATTTCACCGGCACAATTTCGTAAAACCAATCCATCAGCATCGTCTTGCCGCGCCCGACAAGCCCGTGCACATAAAGCCCATGAGGCTTGACTGTAGGTGCCTTGCGTTTGAACAACCACCCAAGCGCCGAGCCTTTGGAGCCCTCAAAAGCCTCACGGCTTACAAGTTGTGCAATTAACCGATCATACCGATCAGCCATCTGTCGCTGCGCTGAATCTTGTCGGATCAACCCTTTGGCAACGCGCACATCATAAAGCGCTCTAACAGAAGGCAAACCTTGATCCGGCATATCGACCGTGTACTTTCAAACATTCCAGCGACAGCTAAGCGTGCGACGATGCTCAGCGGCTAAAGGATATCGGTGCGCCGCCTGCCGTCTGTCCGCTAAAGCCAGTGCCAGTCGAATAAAGCCGCGCAATAGTCGCACCGCTTTCGTCATACATCACCAACTGTTTGCCAGCCACATTCCATGATTTCACGTTAGCCATTTCAGCTGGGCATTTGAGTGGTCCAGCACGGAATCCTTGGCCAAATTTCGTTTGCGGTGTCGCCACCTTACAGTTTTGACCAGCCAGCGAAACATTCCAAACACCAGCCACTGAACCCACTGTGACATCAGGACCAGATGCCGAAGCCACTTCAGTAGCAGGACCTGTTGCTGTTGTCCCACCTGGAGCGGTCGGTGCAGTCGGGAACGCGCTTGGATCGGTCACTGGGGGCGTCACGGGCTGCGGCGCTGTCGGTGCAGGCAAAGGCGCAGATTTCACAGTGCCTGACGGTGCAGAGTAAACAGGTGGAGGTGCAGTATCGATTCCCGTAATCCGGCTGCTCTGGCAGCCAGATAGAACCAGTGCCGCCAACGCCAACGTGGAAAGACCACTTGAAACAATCCGCATTCTTTAGACTCCCCGAATATCACCAAATATGAGCAAACATTTGCCACACATTGATTCAACTTGCGACAGGATAAAATGTCTGATTGCGTCAAATGCAACCAAATTCCGGTCATTTGACCTTAAACCCGCAAATTATGTCCGCTTCATGTTGCCTAAATGCGACGCTGCAAAAGCACGGCGGATCGTTTTGGCACATAATTGCTTTCCGGCGAGCTCTGCTCAGGACAATGCGCCGCGCCGGTCAAAATGCCGAGCCAGCCACAAGAGCCCCGCCGCGATTGCAACAACTATGGACAGGATGATGACTTGGCTACTGCCTATGGCGGCAAAAACGCCCTCAGTGATGTCACCGATGTACAACAGTAGATAACCGATCAACGAGGCGACAAAAACTAGTATGGCCAGCCGTTTCTTGGCCATTAGCAGCACACAGCCTATGAGGCCGCCAAACACACCAACGGCAAACGCGATTGTCATCCAAGAAGGATATCCCAGCATAACGGCAGCCTGTTCGGCCGTGAGACCTGTTGCAATTAGGCTTTCGCTCGTTGCCGAAAGTGAACCAAGAAACTGAACGACACCGAAAATGTTCCAAGCAAGTCCAAGCGCTGTAACAATCCAAAACCAAAGTGGAGTGTTTACTTTTCCAATGTTGAGGGCACCATTCATATTTATCTCCTTTTCGGGTGGCCGATTTGCCGCGTTTTGCTGTTTCGTTTCGCAGTGATATACTCTATTGATTATGTCTACAATCAAAAAATAGGATGCCCCGTGGTCAAAGTCAGCAAGGTGGAATCGCAAAAAAACCACGACTCCATTGTCAATGCCGCTGGGGTCGCATTTCGGACGCACGGCGTATCCTCCGCGCCTGTTGGTGATATCGCCAAATTGGCAGGACTGACCCATGGCGCACTGTACAGACATTTTCCCGACAAGAATGCGCTGGCGGTTGCAGCAATCGGTGCAGATTTTGACCGCATTGTTGCGTTGCTTGTACAAATGACAGATGGTGGAAAATCGGTGAGCGATTATGTGCAAACCTATCTTACAACAGATCATCGTGATCATTTTAGTTGGGGTTGCCCTGCAGCTCCGCTGGCGTCTGAAGTGCCGCGTTTAGAAAGCAAAGTGCAAACATCGTTCGCTGATGGGTTGAAGCGCAATCTGAGCGCCCTGGCTAATTTAATTGACCCTAAAGATTCATCTCAGTCGAGAGAGCAGGCGATTTTCATGCTTTCGGCGATGGCAGGCGCTATGGCACTCGCACGGGCTGTCGCACATGCCGACCCAGCCTTTTCCGATAAAATTATTCAAACTGTACGTCAAAAATTGACTTGATAAGCTTTAACTCAGCCCCCGCTTGGCAATCATCGCATCCGCACTTGGCATCTTTCCGCGAAACGCAATGTACGTCGCCTCGGCCTCAACCGCGCCTCCTGCAGAATAAATATGATCCTTCAAACGCTTTGCCATTTCAGCATCAAACACATCGCCAGTTTCTTCAAACGCTTGAAAAGCATCAGCATCTAAAACTTCAGACCACATGTATGAATAGTATCCAGCGCTATAGCCATCGCCTGAATAAACATGCGAAAAATGCGGCGTTGCGTGGCGCATGGTGATTGCGTTAGGCATCCCAAGACGCGCCAATAGCGCCGCTTGCCTTGCCATCGGATCAGCGGTCTGCGCATCCGAATGGGCATCCATATCAACCAGTGCTGATGACACAAATTCCACGGTGTTGAAGCCAGAATTGAAATTGCGCGCTGCCGTCACCTTTTCAATCAGCTTTGCATCCATCGGCTTGCCAGTATGGTGATGGATCGCATAGGTAGACAACACCTGCGGTACAGTCAGCCAATGCTCATAAAGTTGGCTTGGCAATTCAACAAAGTCACGGCTAACCGACGTTCCAGACACCGATGGCCAAGTGACATTGGACAACAAACCATGCAGCGCATGCCCAAACTCATGAAAGAGCGTCCTTGCGTCATCAAAAGACAGGAAGGTCGGCTCACCATCCGGCGCCTTGGCAAAATTCATCACATTATAGATAATCGGCTTGGAGCCATCGCCAATTTTATATTGGTCTTGCAGTGCGCTCATCCACGCGCCTGAGCGTTTCGAGGAACGAGCGAAATAATCACCGAGGAACAGCCCAATCTCGCCGCCATCGGCTCCCTTGACGGTAAACACCCGCACATCAGGATGCCAAGCGGCGACTCCCTTTTGCTCTTCAAATTGCAAACCGAAAAGTCGTGTGGCGACGGCAAAGCAGGCCTTGATAATTTGGTTGATTTCCAAGTGCGGCTTAATTTCATCTTCGTTGAAAGCATAACGCTGTGCCTTTAACTTTTCGGCAAAATGCCGCCAATCCCACGGGCGAATTTCATGGTTGGCGCCTTCGCTTGAGGCAATATCCGCTAGGTCTGCCTCTTCCAGCGCCGCCTTTTTAACAGCGCGCTGCCAAACATCCGATAGCAGCACATTCACAGCATCGGGCGTTTTAGCCATCGTATTATCAAGCTTTAACGCCGCAAAACTATCATAACCCAGTAACTTAGCCTTTTCAGCCCGCAAGGCCAAGATTTCGGCCACGATCGGCCGGTTGTCATGCGCGCCGTCATTCATGCCGCGCCGGACCCATGCGTTAAATGCGCTTTCCCGCAAATCGCGTCGGCTTGAAAACACCAGAAATGGCTCAATGACAGAGCGCGACAATGTCACCGCAAACTTGCCCTTATGCCCCCGCTCTTCGCCAGCGCCCGCCATCGCACTGACCAGCCAATCGGGCAATCCAGCCAAATCTTTCTCATGCTCTAAAATAAGAGCAGGGACTTTTTCATCCGCCAAAATATTTTGTCCGAATTGAGTGCCAAGCAAAGATAACCGTTCGTTGATGGCGGCCAATCTATTTTGGTGTTCACCCGTTAGTTTTGCGCCGGAACGCACAAAGCCCTTCCAGCATTTTTCGATTACCAATAATGTTTCAGCATTGTCAGTCAAAGTCGTGCGCTGTGTGTACAACGCGTCGATACGCGCAAATAATTTTCCATTCATGGAAATGGCCGAATAGTGCCGCGAAAGGATCGGCGCAATTTCCCGCTCCAACGCTTCAATCTCTGGATTTGAGTGTGCGCCCGCTTTCAGCCAAAATATCGAAGAAATGCGCGAAAGGGCGTCCCCAGTCAGTTCAAACGGAACCAAAGTATTTGCCAAACTGGCAGGTTGGGGGTTCTCTGAAATAGCTTCGATCTCCGCCTCATGTGCTTTAATCGCCGCCGCAAAAGCCGACATGAAATCGCTGTCTGCAATCTTGTCAAAGGCAGGCAGCCCACCAAAAGCGGTCCAGTGATTTAGGGGTGATTGTTTGGTCATAAAACTATCCGTTCAGCTTGTTTTAGCGCGCTTTTTCGGGCTCGCATCCAATACGCGTTGCCGTTCATCGAGTGTCGAACGCACCGATTCCCAGAGCAGCGAGAAAGACTGAAAGCCCTCGTCGGTAACATTGTCGCTGTCAAGTGCAACCACAATCGCCCGTAAAATTTCTGCATGTTCTTGGCGAAGCGCCGCCATATCTGCATCGTTCGGAGAAATTCGTGCATTGTCCAACAAATCGAGAAGTTTGTAATTATAAACATCCGCTCTGTCTTTTTGTTTGGATAATAGCCGTGAGCGCAATGCCAAAATACCGGAACCTGCCATCGCAAACAGCGTCAGCAGCAAGCCTATCTGATCACTATAAGCCTCGAAAATACCAGGCTTCTCACGATCATAATACTGCATTGCCCCATCATGAATGGCGACAGAAAGATTGTCATTCTGATCAGGCACGCTCACCGATGCCGCCAATGGAAATCGTAAAGTCAACTCCAATCGCCGATCAAATAACACGGAAGTGAGTTCGCGCACTGCACTGTCGGAAACGTCTGAACGCGTGACCAAAATACGCTCAACAAATGCAGTTGCCAAATCCGCAGTTGGCACAGGCCCTGCGCCCGTAAACGAGCCAAACGGAATACGACCCGCTTTCAAGAATGGCCGCTTCAATCCCATTGCTTCAGCTTGACGGATCGGTACATAATTCAGTTGCAGCTTTTTCAGTTGCGCATCTTCAAACAGCGTTACCAGTTGCGGGTCACGCAGCGAACGCACTGTGAAAATCCCATCATACTTACCAAAAATAAGCCCACGCCGCGCGTCTTTGAAATTGGTCGCGTGCCATGACACCTTCTCCACCGGCAGATCATAATGATCAGCAATAGCAAAAAAAGAGCGGTTAGCGTCAGTACCAAACTCCGGCACGGCAATGCGTTTTCCCACCAAATCGCGAATATCGTAAACGCCAGTGTCGCTGTTCATAATCAATTGAAAATAATCTGGGTAAAGCGCGGCAATCATTCGCGCGTCGCCGCCCAGCGGCGTGTCCCCGCGCACCACTGCCAGTGATATGGCATGGTTATTGAGCAGTGAAATATTTTCTGAAGGATCGCGAGTCGCCACGATCTTTAAACGCAAGCGATCGGACTCAGCGTTGATAATGCCTGCAACTTCACTCAAATAAGCGTACGAATCACCATCAATTGGTCCTGCGCCAATCGTTAGTTCTTGCGGCGAACTATTAGCGTTTGAAAAATACGTCCACCAAATTGCGCCCAACCCTGCAAAAAACGCCAAGATAATCGCTATTGCCAATGCCTGCAGTCCGGTTTTCGACGAGGCTGTATTTGGCCCAGCT
>JBGTAU010000147.1:0-3196 GCA_041749675.1 Rhizobiaceae bacterium
ACTGGGTCGTCGGGACAAGCCCCACGATGACGAGGTAAGTGAAGCAGTTGGGGTACCAAATCCAATTGTGATATTTGTACGTAAACTCCTTCAAACAGGAGTTTATGTCATGTCAAAACTAATCCCCGCTGCCGTTGTTGCTTTGTCAGCACTTGCAACCACGCCTTCTTTGGCAGCCGATGCCTTGCTGAATTTTTTCACGGGCAAATCCTCTGCCACTGCCAATTTCTCAGCCATCAATGGCGTACGTCGCGATTTCACAGTGGCGCTTAATGGCAGGTTCAATGGCAAGACCTTGAGCCTGCGTGAAGATTTCGTCTATACCGACGGCGAACGCGCGCGCAAGACGTGGCGTTTTACCAAAATCGGCGACGGTAAATATTCCGGTACGCGCGAAGATGTAATCGGCGCAACGACTGTACGCATCCACGGCAACACCGCAAAATTTACCTATCTGGTGGATTTGGATGAAGGGACTGGTAAAAACATCGTCCGCTTTTATGACACGATCAAATTTTCCAGCGACGGCAAGTCGGCGTTGAATACGGCGATCGTGACAAAATATGGATTGCCGGTGGCAAAAGTGCGCGTGGATTTTGTGCGCTAAGGTACACGTTCAATCGCTCAAGTTCTTGCTTTGCGTCCGCGCACCAATGCGGTGATCACGGTAGCGGCAGTTAATAACTCAAGCGCGGCAGGCACCAGAGGTGTGAGCAGCGCAAAGCAAGCGGCCGATGGCAACAGCAATTTGCGCCAGCCCGCCTCAATAAAACGATCACGCACCAGCCATAAACTCGCAAGGTACACTGCGACTGGGAAAGAGACCGCTGCATCGCCGACTTGCAGCGTCACTTGTGCATGATTGGTGATGACATCGACCAAAACACCAAAGCCAGCGCCAGTCGCAGCTGCGGAACCGAACACAAAAAAATGACCATAACCCCATGCAAAAGCGCGCGCGTAATCGCGGTTTCCAAGATGATCATCATCGGTGAAATAGAGTGACCAAAATGAAAATGTAATCAAGATCGCGCACAGAAAAACATGGACAAGACGCACATCAAATGCATCTTGCTCGGGTATCGCGCGCAGCGCGGCAGCAGCGGTGAGCATTAACTCACCCAGAACGATAATATTCAGCAACCCATAGCGTTCAATGACATGATGTCTGTGCCATGGGGTCGAACCGGACCGCTCGGCGATAAATGGCACCGATAGTTCCCCAATCACGCCAATTCCAAAGAGTAGCAAGAAAACTCCAGATTGACTGTCTGCAAGTAGTAACAAACACCAGAAAAGCTGTGTCACGGTTATGCCGAACGCATAGAGCAAGGCAGTTTTCCGGTGTGGGCCATGTGCATTGGCGGCGCACAGCCAAAGCCAGACCATAGCGGCGCGCATCACCACATAACCGGTCACGATCAACGTGAGATCATGGTCCTTGAAAAATTGCGTGACACCAGCCGCCATCACAAGCGCGCCGGCGATAAATGCAAAAGTCGAATTGCGAAAATTGCGACTGCCATCATCGTAGGCTGACGCGAACCACGTATAATTCATCCATGCCCACCAGATGCCGAAAAATGACAGGACAAACGAGATCACGCCCTCAACAATATGGTTTTCTGCAATCGCGTGATGCAAGCCAGCCGCAGCGGAGGCAATGGCAATCACACTTGCCAGATCAAGCAACAGCTCAAGCGTTGTTGCGACACGTCCATGTTCTTGAGGATCACGTTGCTGCAATGAACGTACTATTGGAAACACCATGATAAATCCTTTGCCCTACCAACCGTAAGCCCATCGATAGCGACTTGCTGCAGATGAGACAATCAGCATGAATGCGGGCAATGCAAATTATCTACAATTCAAGGGAGCTGATTCTTGAGCCATGCCCATACTGCTTGCGTGTGCGGATTAACCAGCTCAGCATGCGTGGTCAAAGCAAACCAACTGCGGTGCGGATCAAAGCTTAATGCAGAAGCGGCGCGAAGACGATTGTATGTAAGTGCATCTGCGGCGAGTACTTCGCTCGCCAAAATAATGCCCAATCCAGCTTCGGCTGCGCCCAACGCCGCGTCACTATCACTAAAGTCCAGCACGCTGTTTGGCAGTGACTGGTGATAACCGTGCGCTTCAAAAAACTGCGGCCATCCGGGTAATTTCTCGTCGTGAATGAGTGGCATGAAAACGAGCTCTTCAACGGTCAGTGGGTGCGGCTTCAGTTGATCTGGAGCGCCAAGCGGCACCCGCAAATCATCAGCCAGCTTCATAGATACCAAGTCCCTTGGTGCTTCCTCAGCATAGACAATTCCAATAGAAATCTCCATCGAAGTAAAATCCACCGGTGCACCGCTGGTGTCTAACCACGGTTGCACATCTGGGCAGGCGCGTCGCAAATCTGCCATGCGCGGCAACAACCAAAGCCGACCGAAATCGCGCGGTGCGTAGATGACTACACTGCTTTGGCGGCGAAAAGGCTCCAACTTCTGCTGAGCGGCATCAAGATCATTCAATGCTTCGCTCACAACACGTTGGTAAATTCGTCCGGCATCGGTCAACTGAACGGTGCGGCCGATACGCAAAAACAGTGGTTGACCGATGCGTTCTTCGAGCAAGCGCATCTCATGGCTGACAGCAGACTGAGAAAGACCAAGCTCTGCAGCAGCTTTCGTAAAACTGCCGAGCCGCGCGGCAGCTTCAAAGCCGAGCAGGAATTGTAACGGTGGAATGGTGCGATAGCGTCTCAATCATGAATTCCATTCATGCAAATGCGGAATCCTTCTTGTTTGATTGATTGCGGTGAAACTGTCAAATTTAGCGCTAACAACGAAACAGATGGCCAAAATGACAATCCAAACCAAACTCGACAGTAAAGCACCGACAAAAGTGCGCAGACCTGGCGAATTTGAAAAGCATGCGCAGACTTGGATGTCGTGGCCGCATCGTAAAGATTTGTACGAAGACCTGCTTGATGACGTGCAGAAAGGTTATGTTGAAGTCGCCAAAGCGATTTCTGAGTTTGAACCGGTAACGATGGTAGCCCACCCCAAGCACGCAGAAAAAGCACGCAAAATGCTGGGCAATCATGCCAGCGTGCTTGAAATACCGATTGATGACTGCTGGGTGCGCGATTCAGGTCCGACATTTGTGCAAAATGCAGACGGTACCGGCGCTGGCGTATCATGGCAGTTCA
>JBGTAU010000148.1:0-7398 GCA_041749675.1 Rhizobiaceae bacterium
CGGTCCCGCTATCACCAGATCGGTCTTTTTCGATACGGAGCCCGAAACCTTCGCGCCCAACCGCTCGGCCATCGCCTTAGCCTCGTCGCGTGTCATGCGCACCAGCGTGCCGGTAAACACCACTGTCTTGCCTGCGACGGGTGAGTCCGAAGTTGGTTTGACGGCGTCAGCAACGTTCAGCTCCGCTGCCAGTGCCTCGACAATCGCGCGGTTATGCTCTTCGGCAAAGTAGCGAGCGACTGAGTCTATCACCGCCGTGCCAATATCATCCAGTGCGTCCATCTCTTGCGCTGCAGCGCTATCGCCAGCCGCAATCTTTAACGCGGCGTCATGAAACGCGGCAAACGAGCCATAGGCCCGCGCCAAAGTCTTGGATGAGCTATCGCCAACATGGCGAATGCCCAACCCGTATATCACGCGGTCCAGCCCGATTGCCCGCTTGGCTTCAATGGCGGCGAAAAGCTTGGCGGCGGAGGTTTCGCCAAAGCCTTCTTTGTCTTTCAGTTTTTTAAGATTAGCCGCATCGCGCTTGGCCAGCGTGAAAATTTCCGCAGGACTTTTCACCGGAAGATCTTCATCTTGGAAGAAAAATTCAATCTGCTTATCGCCCAGCCCCTCAATGTCAAATGCGCGGCGCGAGACGAAATGTTTGAGATGCTCAACCTTTTGATAGGGGCACGCGAACTCGCCGGTGCAGCGCTTGACGACGCCCTCAACACCTGACGCGATTTCCTCGCGGATCAGCGCGGTTTTGAGTTCGCACAGGCACTCATGCGGAAACACATACGGTTGCGCATCCGCAGGCCGCTTGTCCGCTACAAAGCCAAGCACCTGCGGGATAACATCCCCAGCACGCTGCACGGTTACAGTATCGCCAATCATCACACCAAGGCGCTTGATCTCATCTTCATTATGCAGCGTGGCATTCGTCACCACCACGCCGCCAACGGTCACCGGCTTCAACCTAGCAACTGGTGTGTGCGCTCCTGTTCTTCCAACTTGAATGTCGATTGCCAGAAGTTCTGTCGTGGCTTTTTCCGCTGGAAACTTGTGCGCGATCGCCCAGCGCGGGCTGCGCGAGACAAACCCAAGCCGCTGCTGCAGAGCCAAATCGTCCACTTTGTAAACCACGCCATCAATGTCATAGCCCAAACTCGCCCGCTGCGCCTCTATCGAGCGGTATACGCTGAGCAATTCATCCGCACTCGCACAACGGCGCATCAGCGGATTGGTCTTGAAGCCATAGCTCTCAAACGCCTTGACCATCCCCAACTGTGTCGTCGAAGGCATTGCACTCACCTCGCCCCACGCGTAGGCAAAGAACCGGAGCGGGCGGCTGGCTGTCACCGCGCTGTCAAGCTGGCGCAGCGATCCAGCCGCGCCATTGCGCGGGTTAGCAATTTCCGCTTTGCCCTCTTGGCGATGACGCACATTCAGCGCGGCAAAGTCCGCATGGGTCATATAAACCTCGCCGCGCACTTCCATAACTTCAGGAAATTCTCCCGTGAGCTTATGGGGTATGTCTTTGACGGTCTTGGCGTTGACCGTAACATTTTCGCCCGCCGCGCCGTCACCACGTGTTGCCGCAGATTTCAAAATCCCATTTTCATAGCGCAGCGAGAGTGACAGCCCGTCGATCTTTGGCTCAGCCGTAATACCAAGTGGTTGCAATGGATCGAGACTCAAAAACCGACGCACCCTTGCTACAAAATCATGCGCGTCTTGATCATTAAACGCATTATCGAGCGACAACATCGGCACCACATGCGCAATCTTCTCGAATTTCTCGGAAACGATATAACCAACCGATTTGGTCGGGGAGTCTGCCCGAATAAGATGCGGGAATTTCGCCTCAATCTCGCTGTTGCGGCGGCGGAGGGCATCATACTCAGAATCTGGGATGATCGGCGCATCCTGCCCGTGATAGGCCGCATCGTGCTTCGAAATTTCCGCCGCCAGCAACGCCAACTCTGCAGCGGCCTCGTTTTCTGACATCTGTTCAACGTTGATTGGTGCGGGTTTCATTCTATTCTCATGTGCGACGAAAATTGCTCGGGGACAGCTCAGAGTTTGAGATTAGCCGAAAATGGCAGCACTATGAAAGCATTAGATTTAACTTGCTGACGGATTGCTCAGCTGACACCTGACATCAAGCTCTTCGCCGCAGCGCGCGCTTCCGAAGTAATCTCCGCGCCAGACAGCATGCGCGCAATTTCTTCTAACCGCGCACTGCGATCCATCGTCCGAATGCTCGTAGACATTTTACCAGCAGTCTCAGATTTGGCGATCAGGAAATGTGTGTCGGAGCGAGCAGCCACTTGCGGTGCATGGGTGACTGATAAAACTTGGACCTTCGCTGAGAGCCGCTTAAGCCGTTGACCAATGGCGTCTGCCACCGCACCGCCAACGCCTGTGTCGATTTCATCAAAAACCAACGTTGGGGCTGATCCGCGATCCGCTAACGCCACTTTCAGCGCCAACAAAAATCGTGAGAGTTCACCACCTGAAGCGACCTTCATCATCGGGCCAGCGCGAGAACCTGGATTGGTCTGAACATAGAATTCGACAGTATCAATACCATCCGCGCCGCGCGCGTCTTTGTCACTTTGAAGGTCGGCCAAAAACACCGCACGCTCCAGTTTGAGTGGTGGAAGTTCAGACATCACGGCACCCGCCAGCGCTTTAGCCGCAATTTGCCGTTTGGCTGATAGTTCGGCAGCGCATGCATCAAACGCCAACTGCTTGTCTTTGGCGTCCGCTTCCATCGCAGTCAACCGATCAGCACCCGCATCGAGATCATTAAGATCCATCCGCATCTTAGCTGCCAGATCTGCCAGCTTATCAACCGGCACGGAGAATTTGCGTGAGGCGGCCCGCAGCGCAAACAACCGCTCCTCGGCTTTCTCCAAAATATGCGGATCAAAATCTGCGGCGCGAATAGCCGTTTCAACGGCGCTCTGCGCATCGGAAAGCCGGTCTAAGGCCAACCCAAGAGCATCTGCAATAGGTGTAATCAGCTCTGGCGCTTCTTCTTTCTTGCGATCAAGCCGACGAAACAAGCTGGATAAAGTCGGAATAGCCGAAGCTGGTCCCGACAGAATATCACTAGCATCATTGATGTCGCTCGCGGTTTTTTCAATGCGCATCATCGACTGGCGCTGATCGGCCAAGCTGGATTCTTCATTGGGTTGTGGACTGAGTTTTGTCAGTTCATCCGAAGATGAGCGTAAATAATCCGCCTCGCGTGCCGCCGCTTCAACACGCGCACGGTGTTTTAGTAAATTGCTTTCAGCCAGTCGCCAGTCAGCATAGGCTCGGCGAACGTGCCCGACCAGTTCATTCAATCCACCAAATGCATCCAAAATTTCGCGATGTGCTTCGGGTGTCACCAATGCGCGATCATCATGCTGCCCATGAATTTCAACCAGTGTCTTACCAAGTTCGCGCAGAAGCGTAACACTCGCAGGCTGATCATTGATGTAAACCTTGCTGCGCCCGTCGGCTGCCTGCACACGGCGCAATACAATATCGCCATTGTCATCAAAATCATTTGTCTGAAGCAAGATGCGCGCTGGATGTTTTGCCGCGACATCAAACACCGCAGTTATTTGGCCCTGCGCGACCCCGTGGCGTACCAGGGAAGCATCGCCGCGCGCGCCAAGCGCCAGCGACAGTGCATCCAACAATATCGATTTTCCAGCTCCGGTCTCGCCCGTTAAGACAGAGAGTCCGCTTACGAAATCAATGTCCAACTTTTCGATGAGGACGATGTCACGGATCGAAACATGTGAAAGCATTTTGGGAAAATCAAGCGCCGGTGAGCAATTTAGCTGCGTTGGATATCCACGACCCAGAGTTCTCACGTGGCTGAAGCCCGCCGGATTGTAGCAATTTATAGCTATCCTTATACCATTCACTGTCTGGGAAGTTTGTGCCCAATACCGCAGCTGCCGTCTGTGCCTCTGATGCTAAACCTAAAGCGAAGTAAGCCTCAACAAGCCGCGCCAGCGCTTCTTCAGTGTGTCGCGTGTTCGAATATTCCTCAATTACAAGGCGGAAACGCTTGATTGAGGAAAGATACTCCTTGCGCTCAAGATAGTAACGACCAACCTGCATTTCCTTGCCCGCAATCTGGTCACGCGCAAAGCGGATTTTGGTCTTGCCATCTTCAACATATTCGCTGTCTGGATAGCGCTCTACCAACTCAGTCATCGCAGCAATGGTACGCCGTGAATCGGCTTGGTCCCGTGTCACGTCTGGTATTTGGCGCCAATATGACAGGCCAATAATGTATTGTGCGTAGGCTGCCTCTTTATCCGTCGGGTAAAGCGTAACATAACGCTTAGCCGCAGCGATCGCTTCGACATAGCGCCCTTGACGATAATTCGCAAACGCACCCAATACAATCGAGCGGCGGGCATATTCAGAATAAGGATGCTGACGGTCAACAGCTGCAAATTTCTTCGAGGCTTCAGCGGCACGACCAGAATTCAAATTGGCAAGGCCCTGATTAAAGAGCTGATCGGCCGGCTCAATTTGATTGACGTATGTTTCAATATCGATGTCATCTTTTGAAGCACAACCAGCGCCCAGAAGCGCAAGGGTCATCACCATTGCACATGTTGTAAATTGATACTTTATCATGCCGCCAGTCGCCTGCCCTGATTCAAAATAAGATTAGTCCGCACCGCGGGATCCAATTGCTACCATATAACCACAAGTCAAGCACTGCAGCAACGCGAACATTGCGCAATATCAGTTTGGTTTTTTCTTCTGTCTTGTAACAATGGCGCTAATTTGTGGCAACAGCACAAGTTAGATTTGTTTTGTCAGGTAAAAAATTGGTCTTTTTGCCTGCTTACAGCATCCAAGGCGCAAAGGCTGGCGCATTGACGGCCACAAATTCCGCACGCATTCCGCGCTTTTCACGTACCATTGGCTCGACGATTTCATATGCGGACGTATCAGACAACAACGCACGCAATGCCGTTGCATTCAATTTATGCCCACCACGATACGAGCGGTAACATCCAATCAACCGCGCGCCAGCCAGCGAAAGATCACCAATCGCATCCAATGTCTTGTGACGCACAAACTCATCTTTGTAGCGCAGACCACCATGATTGATCACACGATCATCATCGCCAATCACCACCGAGTTATCGAGAGAAGAACCAAGTGCAAGACCAGCAGCCCAAAGACGTTCAACATCTTTCATAAAGCCAAATGTACGAGCACGGGCTAAATCTGACCGAAAACTATCAGGTGTCACATCGCCAATATAGGCTTGCCGACCAATTGCCGGACTTTCAAAATCAATTTCCACTTCAAACCGACTGCCGGAATAAGGGTGAAATTCAGCCCAAGATGAACCAGACGCCACCCGCACTGGCTTGATCACACGAATAAAGCGGCGCTTGATCGATTGAAATTTAAGACCAACCTGATCGATGGCATCAACAAACTCTTGCGCACTACCATCCAATATCGGTACTTCGTTACCGTCGATCAATACCAAGAGATTATCAACACCAAGGCCGCTGAGCGCCGCCATTAAATGTTCAACGGTGCCAATGCGGCTTGCATCACAGTTACCAAGAACTGTGGAAAAATCTGTTGACCCGACTTCCGCCACAATTGCACGGACATCTTGACCTTCGTTTGCTTTAGATGATTTTTGGAAAATGATACCGGTATTGGGATCTGCTGGCAGAAATGTCAGTGAGACGGGAGAACCATTGTGGACGCCTACGCCTGAAAGTGTCACACTTTCATTGATCGTGGTTTGAAACCCGTTCAATTCATACCCCATGTCTTACCCCGCATAAAATCAATTTGCCGGTTGCCCCGACTTTTAGTTCATGAAGCATTTCGACCGTCCCACCGATCAACGCGGAATGAACCTTATTTGGACCGAAGATAGCGCGGATAGAATTACAAAGCCAAATCACGGATTCTTACTCATTGTTACTCAATACGAAAACACACAAGCCCGCTTCCGCTAAGAATCCAACGAAATGTTTAACAAAAAAATAACCCCGCAGCCGAAGTCGGCTAATGCGGGGCTATTTGTATCAATTTGTATTAAAATCAGCCTTGGCGGCGCAAAAATGCCGGGATTTCTAAAGCTTCATCTTCTGCAGCAACGCGTGTCTGTGGTTGAGCGCGACCGGTCTCATCCAATTGTGGGCGGCGCGGTGCGAACGCAGCGGCTTCCTGGCTAAGGGGGCGACGTGGCTCTACCGGGCGCTGCATGACGGGTTCACGCTGTTGTTGAACCGGTTGCTGACCACCAAGATCATCATCACGGCGCGTCAAACCTTGGGTGATTCGGCGCAACAAGCCCA
Organism: Rhizobiaceae bacterium; assembly: GCA_041749675.1. Taxonomy (GTDB): domain Bacteria; phylum Pseudomonadota; class Alphaproteobacteria; order Rhizobiales; family Rhizobiaceae; genus JANMEX01. The sequence goes on from JBGTAU010000148.1 coordinate 6,348, forward strand.
TTGGGCCGTGTGCCTCAGCAGCCTGCACCGGGGCACGGCGCGCTTCGACAGCAGCTTGAACAACCGGTGGGAAATCTTCCACGCGTGGCATCCGTGGCTCGGAAATGTAAGGCGACGCCTGTGTTGTCCGTGCTTCTGGCGCTGGTGCATAAGTTTGCTGGCGCACAGGCGCAACCGGTGCAGCAGCTGGGCGGAACAACGAGCTTTGCGGGCGGAATTCTTGCTCGTCGGCTTGCGCCACAGGCGCCAAATCAGCTTCAGCCATATGGATCAGATCAGCGATTGGATCAGCGCTCAGTGCTGGTGCAATTGCAATTTCAGCTTCAACTGGTTTTGCTATTGGCTTGACTGCTTGTGCAACAGGTGCCTGGGCCAAACGAGCAGCAGGACGCGTGACAAAGCGTGGCTCGGCAGGCGCATTACCGATATCCAAAAGCGATTTGTCAATGCCAGTTGCGACAACGGACACACGAATGATGCCTTCCAAGGCTTCATCAAATGTAGCACCCAAAATGATGTTTGCATCCTGGTCGACTTCTTCGCGAATGCGAGTAGCAGCCTCATCAACTTCAAACAAAGTCATGTCGCGACCGCCTGTGATCGAAATCAGCAAGCCCTTCGCGCCTTTCATTGAGCTTTCGTCCAGCAATGGATTGGCAATCGCAGCTTCTGCTGCCGCCATCGCACGGCCCTCGCCCGACGCTTCGCCAGTACCCATCATGGCTTTACCCATGTCGCGCATAACAGAGCGAACGTCCGCGAAGTCGAGGTTTATCAGGCCTTCTTTGACCATCAAATCGGTGATGCAAGCCACACCAGAGTAAAGCACTTGGTCAGCCATCGCAAATGCGTCAGCAAAGGTTGTCTTGTCATTGGCAATACGGAACAAATTTTGGTTCGGAATGACGATCAGCGTATCAACATTCTTCTGCAATTCTTCAATGGCCAATTCCGCAGTTTTCATGCGGCGCGCGCCTTCAAAGTGGAACGGCTTGGTGACAACACCAACAGTCAAAATTCCGCGTTCGCGAGCAGCACGCGCAACAACTGG
>JBGTAU010000149.1:0-2418 GCA_041749675.1 Rhizobiaceae bacterium
GAGGGCAACAGGTCGGCAAACACGGATATTTTAATGTGCAGTCTTTGCCAGACTACGAAGATCAATGCGATCGTTTCGAATGTCATGGCGACTGCAACGGAGCTAGCAGCGCCGATCAAACCGTATTGCGGGATGAGAAAAACACCCAAAGCTAAGCTTAACAGCAGAGTTAGACCGAAAATCACAGCGCAAATACGTTCATTGCCAGACATGTTCAAAAGGCTTTCGGCTGGCCCAATGGATGCCCGCAAAACCACGCCAACGATGAGGACGAATAGCAGAGGATAACCTTGTGTGAATGTCTCGCCAAAAAGCGAAAGCAGAAACTTTCCAAGCACCAGAACAACCAAACCGACTGCCAGCGATGGCCAAAAGGTCCATCGCGCAGAGCTACGCACAAACTGTTCGAGTTCAGCCTTGTCGCCCGTATGAATGAGCTGCGAGTAACGTTGTGCGACGCCAGCTTTGACGGCAAAGTATACAAAATGAACCAACATCAGCGTTTTGGCAGCAGCATAATAGACCGCCACTTTGTCTGGCTCAAGAAATACACCGACCAGCAACACATCGGCGTTGGTGATTAGAAATAGAAACCCTTCGACAAGAAAAATCGGCAAGGAAACGGCGGCCCATTCGCTGTAATTGTTGGTCTTTGGACCATCGGGCAAAATGCGATCAACGCTGTTGGTGACACTGAGCAATTGGAATATGGTGGTCAGATAGGTTGCCAATATCGCAGCAATCAAAGCGGTTTTGGCTTCAGGCTGAAAACCTGCGACAATGGCGCCCAGCATGAAAACCAGTAGCAAGGTCGGGCGTACAATATAGGTTGGTGACAGTGCTTTGATCGGCCAAGAATGCGCGCGCGCCATGCCTTCGAGCGTATCGCCAAGCGAAATCATTGGCAACGTCAGTGCGCCCAAGATGAATGGCGCAACGTAATAGCTCTCCATATGCTTGCTGAACAGCATGATTAAGCCAACGCCTAACGCGGCGATCAATGACGCGGCTGCAATTGCAAAGAGACGGCCGGTCAGCATGATGCCGCGCAATTCTTGGATACTTTCACTGCCGCGATATTGCGGGATGTAGCGCACCAGCGTGGTCGAAAAACCGAAGTTTGAGAGGCTGCCAACGATGACTGCTGTCGTCCAAACCAGAACGAAGATACCGAATTCAAAATCGCCCATCCATCGGGCAAGGATGATTTGTGAGCCGAAAACGATTGCAGCGCTGATCAAGCGTATCGCAAATGTAATCAACGACATGCGCCGCGCGACAGCATTTGGGTCGTTGGACGAGATGATTTCGTCGATTTTCTCAGCAAACGGCAATGCGCGCGCAGCCAAAATCTCTGGCAGCAAATTCGTCGCAGCATAAGTTGCGGTTAAGCGCATCAATCAGTCCGTTCCCATTCTACTCCTGCGTTTAGGACAAAAGGGTTTAGAAACGGTTTTGCTTTGAACATTTTTCCGAAGAAATTAGAAAAACGTAATACTTATCTTGCGCCTTCTGTAGAACTTATGCGTAAGCGCCGTGGCAATGTTTGAATTTCTTGCCAGATCCGCATGGGCATTGCTCATTGCGGCCCACGCGACCCCATGTTGTCAAGTTGTTTGGATCGCGGTTTTCTGGTTCTACAAAAACATCTTCGCCAAATGCTGACGCATCGATAAAGTCATTTTCGCCTGTTGTGCCATCAATGTGCTCGCCGTGCATTTCCGGTAATTCAGGGCTCGGTGTTTCGGCCGCTTGGCGCACGATTTCAACGCGCATCAATTGCGAGGTTACCACTTGGCGTAAATTCACCAGTAGTGCTTGAAACAATTCAAAGGCTTCGGATTTATATTCGTTAAGCGGGTCGCGTTGTGCATATCCACGAAAGCCAACAACCGAGCGTAAATGGTCGAGGTTGACCAAATGCTCGCGCCATAGGCCGTCCAAATTCTGCATAAGCACTGATTTTTCGACATATGCCAATACTTCAGGTCCAAAACGCTCAGCACGCTCCTTGGCCGCTTCATCGCCCGCCTTCATCAAGCGCTCGCGAATTTCTTCTTCAGCAATGCCCTCTTCTTTCGCCCATTCTTCAACCGGCAAATTCAAGTTCAGATTTTCGCGCACTTCCGCGGCCAGCTCCGCGCTGTTCCATTGTTCGGCATAGGCCGTTTCAGGGATATGACGGTTGACCATGCCGTCGATGACTTCGTGGCGCATTTCTGTCACGATTTCGGTGAGGTGTTCGCCGTCCATCAGTTCTTTGCGTTGTTCAAAAATCACTTTGCGCTGATCATTTTGAACATCGTCGTATTTCAACAAATTCTTGCGGATATCGAAGTTGCGGGCTTCGACTTTCATCTGCGCTTTTTCGAGCGCCTTATTGATCCATGGATGGACGATGGCTTCATCTTCTTTGAG
>JBGTAU010000150.1:0-4496 GCA_041749675.1 Rhizobiaceae bacterium
CTGCAATCGTTTGCAACTTCTTGTCCGAAAGGTCTGCCAACCGGCCAGTAACAAAAATGTGATCACAAATAAATTGAGCGACGCCTTTTGGCAGGAGGTGGGACAAGACAGTTTGCGGTTCTTGCTTGCCATTGGCTTGCCGCGCTTGCTTCAAATATTCATAAACATCCTTGTCTGGCGACAAGTCTATTTTGATCTCATCGCCTTCGCGCCAGTAACTTGAAATTTGTAAAATGGATGGCCCCGACAAACCCCGATGGGTGAATAACAGCGCTTCACGAAACTTCATTTTGCCATGGCTAACGACCGCATCTACTGCGACACCAGCCAGCGCTTTCAGCCTGTCGAGCATATGAGGTTCGAACGTCAGCGGCACAAGTGCAGGGCGCGTCTCCGTCACCGTCAATCCGAATTGCTCGGCTACGCGATATCCAAACGAAGTCGCGCCCATTTTTGGAATGGACTTCGCTCCCGTCGCGATGATTAAGGATTGGCATTGCACAGGGCCGCTCGAAAGCCGCACTGCAAACCCACGCTCGGTTTTTTCGATATCAAAGACTTGTGTTTCCAATCGGAGAATAACCCCGACTTCATCCATATCATCGAGTAACATGTCTATGATTTGCTGTGCCGATCCGTCGCAAAACAATTGGCCGAGCGTCTTCTCGTGATATGCAATGCCACGCGCGTCCACCCGCTTGATGAAGTCGCGCGCCGTAAAGCGCTTCAATGCCGAAATGCAAAAATGCGGGTTGCTCGAAAGAAACTGTTTTGGGCTGGTATTTACATTGGTGAAATTACAACGCCCGCCGCCGGAGATGCGGATCTTCTCGCCGGGCTTTTCGGCATGATCAACAATCAAAACGCTGCGCCCGCGCTTGCCAGCCTCAGCTGCGGCAAACATGCCGGCAGCGCCTGCGCCGATGATGAGGACGTCGAACTGTTCCGCGTTCACGCTGCCAATCCCATCTGGCTAGCGATGACCTTAAGTATTCCTCGTCCAATCATAACGAGTTTCCCAATGTCTTCTGGGACGGTCGGGTAGATCGCCATATAACCTATTCTTTCATCATATGTGAATAAAGGATGGAATTTTCCTATACTGAGTAGCTCTTCACGCAGTTTTTCTGCATTTGCTATTTGTTCAGCATTATAATCGCCCCTCGACAGGCTAGCGAGCAGTATTTCGTTGGCCTCAAGGTATGCTCTTCTAGCTTCGACATGTTTTTTGTAAGTTTCTTTGTCTTGGATGGCTTGGGGAACAAAAAGTGGCAAGCGGTGAGCCGCTGGGTCTCGTCGATCCTTTAGTTCTTTGTTCCAATTTCTGAAACCATCAATAAATTCAATGAGTTTGGGATCACTAATGCACTTCAAGAATTTGGAACTGAAAAGCTCGACTTGAATCGGTAGCAATTGTTTATCAGAGGGGAACCCGACTTTGCTTGCCAACAAACAGCGTGCGAGATTATCCATACTCCCACGAATATTGATGTAGATTTCGTTTAGGGCTTTTGCTGCTTCCTCTGCAGTTTCTATAGACAAAGGCCTGTCATGAGAGGGTGGTATTTTATTTAAGAGTTCCCGAACTGAGAGCCATATGAACTTCGTGCGGCGACCAAAACCACGGCCTAATTGTTCGGCAGCTTCGTCGCCAAGTTGGCCACCAGATAAAGAAACTGCCATCATGTGTATCTCGAGAAGGGCGTCAACGACCGAATAAACATGAGCGAACTCTGCTTCCCTTAGCAGATGACTAGGAAGCTCCTTGTCATCCGCAACGCAGTGTACTGTTTTGATAGTTTCCCAATGGTGTTTGATTGTAAGGGCGTGAATGTTAACTGACATGCATTATGCTGCCTTTGCCCCACGCACCTGATAGTCCTTGATCGTCGCAAAGCGGATGGCTTTCCAGCGCTCGGCTTCGTAATTAAGCGAATAACTATTTTGCGCCAAAAAGACCGGATCGCCGTCCAAATCGCGGGCCATGTCGCCGCGATGGGCTTCCATGAATTTGTGCAAATCAGCCTTGTCGTCCGCCTCGATCCAGCGGCAGATCGAAAAGCGGGATTGCTCAAATCCCGTAGGCAGCGAGTATTCGATCTGCAGGCGCTGTTGCAAAACATCGAGCTGCAAAGCGCCAACAACACCGACAATCGCAGGCGAGCCGTCTTCTGGTGAAAACAATTGCACCACGCCTTCTTCGGCCATTTGCGCCAAGGCTTCTTTCAGTTTCTTGGCCTTCATGGCGTCGTCCAATCGCACGCGGCGCAGGATTTCCGGCGCAAAGTTTGGCACGCCGCGGAACAGAAAATCTTCGCCTTCTGTCAGCGTGTCGCCAATGCGCAAGGTGCCGTGGTTGGGAATGCCAACCACGTCGCCTGCAAAGGCTTCATCGGCAATCTGGCGCGAGCGGGCGAAGAAAAACTGCGGCGCAGATAGGCCCATGGGTTTACCTGTGCGCACCAATTTGGCCTTCATGCCGCGCTCCAATGTGCCGGAACAAACACGCACAAACGCGATGCGGTCGCGATGGTTCGGGTCCATGTTGGCTTGAATCTTGAACACGAACGCACTCATCTTTTCTTCAGTGGCATGAATAGTACGCGTGTCAGCTTCCTGATCGCGCGGAGGCGGGCCGAAATCTGCCAGCGCATTGATCAAATCCCGGACCCCGAAATTGCGCAACGCAGAGCCAAAATACACAGGCGTTAAATGGCCTTCCATGAAGGCTTGTTTGTCAAACGGCTTGCAGAGTTCGCGCGCCAATCCGCAGCTTTCGATAAACGCATCGCGCTCGTTTTCTGGCAACAGTCCAGCAGCACCATCACTTTCTGGCCCATTGACTTTGACGGCATCGGTATCCGCATCGCGCTGGCGCACCGAATTCTCGACTAGATTATACGTGCCCGAAAAATTCTTGCCCATGCCAATTGGCCAGTTGATCGGGGCCGTATCGAGTGCCAGTTTCTGCTCGATCTCATCCAAAATCTCAAAAGGATCGCGTGCTTCGCGGTCCATTTTGTTGACGAAGGTGACAATAGGGATATCGCGCATACGGCACACTTCGAACAGTTTCAAAGTGCGCGGCTCAATACCTTTCGCGCCATCGATGACCATGACGGCAGAGTCCACCGCCGACAACGTACGATAAGTGTCATCCGCAAAATCTTCATGACCCGGCGTATCGAGCAAGTTGAAAATCGCGTCTTCGTATTCAAAGGTCATCACGGATGTGACAACCGAAATACCGCGTTCACGCTCAATCGCCATCCAGTCCGAACGTGTATTGATCCGGTCCTTTTTTGCTTTCACTTCACCTGCCAATTGAATGGCCCCACCGAACAGCAACAGCTTTTCTGTCAAAGTGGTTTTACCCGCATCCGGATGGGCAATAATAGCAAAGGTGCGTCGGCGGGAAACTTCTTGCCCGATGGTGTCAGTCATTCTGGTGCTCATTTCAGATAAGTGTTGGGCGGGTCATAACGAGAGATGATGCAAACCGCAATTGACGCTTTAACTGCGGTGTTAGATATAATGTCACCATGACCATTAAACTCAAAATTATGCGCCTTCCCCATGCTGCCGATCTACCTTTGCCATCATACCAAACGGTGGGGGCGGCAGGGATAGACCTCATGGCTGCGCTCGAGAAACCGATTATTTTGGCTGCGGGCGAGCGAACCGCTATTCCAACGGGGTTGGTTTTGGAAATTCCCGAAGGATTTGAGGGCCAAGTGCGCCCACGCTCCGGGTTGGCGTTAAAATTTGGTGTCACCTGTTTGAATGCACCGGGCACCATCGACTGGGATTTTCGCGGCGAGTTGAAGGTGATTTTGATCAATCATGGCCAAGAGCCTTATGAAATAACTTATGGCATGCGTATTGCCCAATTGGTGATTGCCCCGATTACTCAGGTGTTGATTGAAGAAATCACAGACTTGTCACACACTGAACGCGGTGCAGGTGGGTTTGGATCGACGGGTACAGGCTGATGTCTGAAGATTTGAAGAAAATAGAGGCGTATTTGCAAAATGTTCCGACCGTCAAGCGCGCGGCACTTGAAACTTTGCGCTTACAAATCAAACACATGGTGCCGCAAGCAAGCGAATATTTCACCTATGGAATGCCGGCGTTTAAGCTCAGCAAGGGACTGGCAGCCTATGCGGCGGGCAAAAACCATTGTGCGCTTTACCCCATGAGCAGCAACATTGTTTGTCAGTTTGACTATGAACTTCAGGCGTATAAAACCTCAATAGGCGCCATTCAGTTCTCACCTGAAAAACCCATCCCGCTCGCGCTCCTCGCCCGTATCATTCAGGCGCGGATCGACGAAATCAATGCAGTCTGAATCATCAATATTGACCTCAAGGTTTTACCGGATCTAAAACTAAAACTTCCACTTGATAGAAACTTTATCAGGACAGGCTTGATCAATCCGCCTCCGTCATGCCAATCATCCATGCATGAACATGATCCTTAATTCCGACAGCTATAAA
>JBGTAU010000151.1:0-3077 GCA_041749675.1 Rhizobiaceae bacterium
CTCTCCCGCCTCTGGCTACACCAAGCCAACAAAGGCATGAACGACATGATCGGCGCAAAAGTGCTGGGCCGAACCCCGGAACGCCACGAACAGCCCAACATTTTGCAGGATTACGCTAACACATCGTCCGCAGGGTCGATCATCGCGTTTTCGAAGTTTTCCGATGATTTGGAAAAGGGCGATTTGGGTGTGATTTGCTCATTTGGGGCGGGCTATTCGGCGGGCAGTGTTATTGTGAGAAGGGTGTGAAATCACCCGCAGCGAATGCCTAGCCGTTCAACACATCATTCGTGGCAGGCCCGCCTTCAAAATTGGTGCCCAGATAGGAAATCACCGTGCCCCATTGCGTGGTATAAGCGGCGGCGTAGAAACCGGCGGCGACGCCCTCAGGTATTCCTGTTGACGGTTGATCAGAACCGAGAGTAAATGTTGCGCTACCAATTTGCGTACCTGACACTGCAATTCCTAGGCTATACCCGCGATTGTTGGCATCCATCGATAGAATGGCCATGAAAATCTTTGTCTGAAATTGTCATAGCGCTAAGTGCCAGTCTTGAATGAAAATTTGCTTATGTTTCGAAGTGGATGATCTGCTGGAAAATCTTTCCAGTTTTCAAGGAAAATTGGATTTCGTTCCTTCAACCATCCCAGCACCTTCCCCACCGCCCCCTCTGTCACCTTCTCATCCGCAATCTCAACGCTGATGGATTTGAGCGCATAGCCCTCGCCAAAGGTGGCGGAAAGGTTTGCGGGGTCTACGAGCTTGACGGTTTCAGGCTTGGTGATGTCATCGAAGGTGACGAGCATGGGTGCGCGGGAAAATGACACATCCAATGCGCCTTTGTGCGCGGTGATGGCCTTGAACTTGTCTGTGCCCCAGACGCGCCCGTCCTGTTTGAACAGCACCTGTCCGGCGATGTTTCCGGCATATTCATCCTTCATGGTGAGCGCGAACAGGTATCGCCCGCCGCCCAGCGGCACGACCACCGCTTCGCCGCGAGGGCCATACCGCCAAGCAGCTCCGTTAGCCGCACCAAGAGAATCGTTTTTTGTCCAACCGGTTTTCACCACATTCGACGCACTCACTACACCTTGTGGGGTATCAACTATAATGGTCATGCGCTGAAACCAAGTGTAATTTTCTTGGCAACCACCCAAAAGCCACATGAGTATAATCGCCGCCAGGCCAAAGCCAATCCAACGCTTCATACTGCTACCCTCCCGCATTCATGACTATCGTTCAAAGCCACAAACCCCGCCAGCCCGCCGCCGAGTGAATGGCCGGTGAGGGTGGCATTACATGAAGTGTTAGAGAGAGGATCGTTTCCGGTCACTGTGTTGTAAAAACGCAAGGCAAGATCAGCTTGCTGCCCCTGCTGCACTAAGCCAGCTCCTGTAACCCAACCGCTCCAAAAATCGGTACCACCTCCTACAGCTGTCAAAAGACCCACATTATCCGTCCCGCGATAGGAAATCACCGTGCCCCAAGAGTTGGTGTCATACGCGGCGGCGTAGAAACCGGCGGCGACCCAGCTATCCTGATCGATACTGCTTGGGGTATCAAGAATTACTGCGTTTCCAATAACTGATGTCTCGGGAAGTGTGATACCTGCCCCATATCCACGGTTATAGCTGTCCATGGACAAAATGGCCAAGAAAAGATCTTTATCTGAAATAGTCATTTTTGTTGTCCCCTGACAAATTCACTATGTGAAATCAATTCTTCTGGATGAACCAGATTTAACGGATGCAGACCTGGTCCAAGCCGTAACTCTGGTGGCCTAAGGCGACCCTTGTGACTATTCCACCACCCCAACACCCTCTCAACCGCGCCCTCCGTCACCTTTTCATCGGTGATCTCCACGCTGATGCCTTTCAGCTCAATGCCTTCGCCAAAGGTGGCGGCGAGGTTTTCGGGGTCTACGAGTTGCACGGTTTTCGGGTCGTTGGAGTCGGTGAAAGTGACGAGCATCGGGTAGAGAGATGGTTGAACAGTCCGGCGCTCCCGCAACTTTTCAAGCCGGGCCGTAATTGGTCGCGTTTCTTTATTGTCGCCAGCCTCGCGGAAAACTTCCGCTGTTTCAAAAGCCTCGCCGTCTCTCAGCAGCGCAAACAGATATTGATTTGGCGCAACCTCAACAAAACTTGCCTCCCCGCGCGTCCTTGCAATCACCGCGCTGGAGTTGATCCAAAGCTCAAGCCCGCCAAACCAATCCACCGTCATTTCATTGACGCTGCCGCCGGTGACGATGCCGTTTGGCGTTTCAACCTCAAGAATGGTCTTCTGCCGCCATGTGTGCTTTTCGCCACAAGCCGAAAGGCCGAAAAGAGCGACTAACATCGATGCAAGAATTGCCAAACGTCTCATGCCTGCATCCTGCTCGAAATTTTCCAAATTGAATAACACCGCATGCCTCGCTCACGTGCACCTTGCAAATCAAGGTTGTCGGCGAACCGTGGCACATATCCATGAACGAAGGGTGGATATGCAGTCGCAAAGTTGACGAAATGGTGGACTAAGCTGTGGAAATAGAACCCGTAGCGTAGAGGCCGCGTGGCGGACCACTTCATCAAACACTTGACCAATCACCCCTCCGCTCCATTTGCTTGCCCTGAGGCCAGATGAATGGACGGCAAGGCAGATGGACAAATTGATGCGCAAGACAATGCAGAAACCGAAGGTCACGCTGATCCTTGGCAGCGCGCCGGATGCTGTCGTGGCGAGCGGATGGGCGGGTGGATTGTTTGACACGATTGTGGTCATCAACAATGCGTGGCGCGTGCGCAGCGACTGGAACTATTTGATCTTTCCAGATGATTTTCCCAACGAACGTTTGCCCAAGAATGTGGATGCGGCGAAACAAACACTGGTGACGGCGGATGACTATGTGCCGGTTCAAAATGACTATGGTGGGTTTGTGTATGCCGGCGGCACGATGGCTTTTACGGCCGGTTATTGGGCGCTGGGCGCATTGAAGCCGGATGTTTTGGCGTTTTTTGGCTGTGACATGAACTATGACACGCTGGGTGGAAAAACCCATTTTTATGGCGACGGTGCTCCCGACCCATTGCGCGAA
>JBGTAU010000152.1:0-9912 GCA_041749675.1 Rhizobiaceae bacterium
CCAATCCGGTCGAAAAGAGGAATGATAAAATTTAGGCCAGGTGCCAATGTTTTTGTGTAGCGACCAAAGCGTTCCACCGTGTAATTATATCCCTGCGGGACGGTTTTTATACCCAGTAATAGCGCAATAACAACCAATATAACCAAACTAAAGATCGTTACATCAAAGCCCTGCATGAAAACCCGCCTGTGTTGAGCGGGCTTCATCACCCGCGATGGTTGGTACGTAGTGATTCTTCACCCACAATACAATTACGCGCCAATGCCAAAAAAAAGAATAGGTGAATGCAATATGAACGAACCCTTCCGAAACCGTTCAGTTTAGCTTTGTTAGAACAGCTCCATGAAAGGCCGATCAACAATCTCGGCCGAAACGGAGAGCACAATGTTCAACACCTTGATTCGTAAGTCCGCAATCGCCCTTGCCGCTGGCACTCTATTGCTCGCAGTTGCCCCTGCCAACGCCGGTGGATCGGATGAGCCCCGCGTAATTATGTCCGAAGACGGTGTTATCATTGACGTCCGCGACACCCGCCGCCCAGTGTATGATGAAGATTACCGTCACGAAGTTCTGTCTCAGCGCCAGATTGTTCGCGCTTTGCGCCACCAAGGCTACCCAGAAGTACGCGAAATAGGTTTTGGACACAACGCCTACCGCGTGGTCGCCATTCGCCATAACGGCGCAGTCGTAAGGCTTAAAGTGTCTGCGCGTGATGGACGCATTCTCTCCGAGCGCCGCATCGGCTGGGTCCGCTCTGCTCCAGCGCGTATCTATGAACGTCCTGCACCACGCCGCCACATTGAGCCCGGCGTGAGCATCGAATTTGGTTGGTCTTCACACTGAGGGCTGAACCAACTCCAATTGCACTGCACCAGTACCGTCCCTTCGTGGGGCAGTGCATAAGCCGGAAATCCGTTGAGTGGGTTTCCGGCTTTCCTTTTTTGACGTTTACGTCTCTGCCCGCTAAAGAAGTGATATCACCGCAAAGGCTTAGAAATTTCGTATGCAAGCTCCCCTTTTTGAAACTGACGGAAACCCCATGCCGCAAGCGGTGAGTGCGCATTTTCTAAAGCTCAACGATGGGCGATCCATGCGCTATGCGCTAATGCCATGTGATGCGCCGATCAAAAAAGGCACAGTCATCATTTTGCATGGTCGCAATGAATGCATCGAAAAATATTTCGAGACCATGACCGATCTCAATGAACGCGGCTTTAGCACAGCAACATTTGATTGGCTCGGCCAAGGCGGCTCGGATCGTTTGCTTGCCGACCCCTCACGCGGTCACATTTCGGATTTCAATCAGTATGTCGAACAATTCGACCAATTTTTCGAGGCCGTTGTACTTCCAGATTGTCGCGGCCCATTTTACGTGTTGGCCCATTCCACCGGTTCTCTCATTGCCATTCAAGCAAGCCCATTGATGACGAACCGCGTGCAGCGCATGGTTTTGTGTGCACCATTGCTCGGCCTCACGAACCAGCCATTCAGTCATAATAATATCCGCCGTCTCAGTGCGGTTCTCAAATTATTTGGCCTTGGCAACAAATATATGGGCGGCGGCCCACGCCCGCGCGAAACCATGCCATTTGCCGGCAATCGACTCACCTCCGACGAAAACCGCTACAGGCGCAATTCCGTGCTCTATGAAGTTCATCGTGACTTGGCATTGGGCAGCCCCACCATCGCGTGGGTGAATGCATCGTGCAAAGTCATGGATTTGGTTCAAACACAGCAATTCAAAGCAACTGTACAAATCCCAACGCTCATCATAGCCGCGGGCGCCGATCAAATCGTTTCCAACCGCGCCATCGAAAAATACGTCCAAGGCATGCGTTCGACCGCTTTGGTCACCATCGACGGTGCGAAGCATGAAATGCTGCAAGAAACCGACTTTTATCGCAACCAAGTGCTGGCGGCGTTCGATGCTTTTGTACCGGGATCCACGTAATTAAGAGCGACCAGCCATTCTTGCCATAACAGCTTCATGCAGTTCGCGCGTTGCTGCGGCCACAATATTGCCGCCCGCCTCTGGCCTCGACCCATCCCAGTTGGTCACAATCCCACCGGCCGCTTCGATTATCGGTACCAGCGCAACAATGTCATAGGGCTGCAACGCCGTCTCGACCACAAGATCAACAAATCCCGCAGCCAGCATACTATAAGCATAGCAATCGCACCCATAGCGGAACAACTTCACATCGCGCTCCAAACTATCGTAGCGCTCGCGATCAATGCCGCGAAACAAATGCGGCGTGGTGGTAAACAATGTCGCCTTGGATAACTCGGTCACACCGCTGACGCGGTTTACTTGCTCTTCTGCCCCTTTACGACGATAACTTTTGCCACCGACCGCATAAAACAATTCGTCGGTGTATGGTTGTGACATTAATCCTGCCGTTGCTTTACCGCCTTTTGTCAGGCCGACCAATGTGCCCCAGACTGGTATGCCGGTGATAAACGCGCGCGTTCCATCAATCGGATCAATAACCCAAACATGCTCGCGATCCAATCCGATCGAGCCGTGTTCTTCGCCTAATATGCCATGACTGGGATATCGGGCTTCAATCAATGCACGGATCGCATGTTCTGCGGCTTGATCCGCCTCAGTCACCGGATAATAAGCCTTGATGCCGCCAACCGTGCCTTTGTCCATAATCGCGCCATGTTGACGAAATCTTGGCAATGTTTGCGCAGCTGCAGCGTCTGCCAGTTTAATGAGAAATTCACGTGTAACTGGCATCTCAGCATTCCGTAATTTGAGCGAAACTTATTCGGCAGCCATTGCCTGACCATAAGGGTTTGCCTCTATTGCATCGCGAAATGCAAGGGCAAATCGACCGAGTGATGCTTGCAAACTTGAAAACCCGCGGGTCAGCATCAGCCGTTCTTCATCCATATAGAGGCCGCGGTTCACTTCAATTTGCAAAGCGTGATAGCCTCGCGACGGGCGGCCATAATGTTCGGTAATATAGCCCCCCGCATAAGGCTTATTGCGTATCACTGAAAATCCAAGGGATCGCAAACAAGACATGGCAGCCTCAATAATCGCGCTGTCTGCACTCATCCCAAATCGATCACCGATTATGATATCTGGCGAAATGCCATGACTTGTATGCCGCACGGATGAGGGCATTGAGTGGCAATCGATCAAAACCGCTTTTCCAAAATTCTGAAATGCGCGATTGAGCAACAGGCGCAAATTTCGATGAAATGGTTTGTAGACATATTCGATGCGGTTTAGCCCCTCTTCCACTGAAAGTTTAGTGCCATAAATCTCGATACCCTCGCCCACCAACCTCGGAATGCTACCCAATCCACCGGCAACCCGTGCTGAACCAATGTTGGCAAAAGCTGGCAGCGATCCATCAAACATGCGCGGATCAAGTTCAAACGGCTCCCGATTGGCATCAACATAGGCACGCGGAAAATTGGCTACATGCAACGGTGCACCCGCCCGCACTGCCAGCGCAAATAATTCATCTACGTGCATGTCTTCAGATTTCCGAACCGACGTCCGGTCTAGCCGCGTTTGCCGCATGAATTCGATTGGATAGTGCCGTCCAGAATGTGGGGAATTGAAAACAAGCGGACAAGTCAGGCGCTCAGGTTCATGCACCTGCGACACCGGTAACCCGAAAAAGCTCTCACCCGACAAATTCAATTGGACCGCCTTTCAGTTTTATCAGGTTGCCATCATGCATTGGTCAAGTCCACCGCGTGTTACGTGCAAAACTGACTGTTTCCAAAATTGGTGAAAGAACCTCATCAAATTCTGTATAACACAAAATAAAGTAACCCGATTTTTACCATGATCGTCAATGATCGCAGCACGAAACAATCGCGAATGCCAAGTGCCCCGCTTTGGAGCACGCTAACGGACGGTAACAATGAACAAAATTCTCCTCGCTGAAGATGACGAAGACATGCGCCGCTTCTTAGTAAAAGCGCTCGAAAAGGCAGGTTACACCGTTAGTCACTTTGACAATGGTGCCAGTGCCTATGAGCGCTTGCGCGAAGAGCCCTTCAATTTGCTATTGACTGACATCGTCATGCCAGAGATGGACGGCATTGAGCTTGCACGCCGTGCAACAGAGATCGATCCCGACCTTAAAGTCATGTTCATTACAGGTTTTGCCGCTGTGGCGCTCAACCCAGATTCGAACGCGCCGAAGGATGCAAAAATCTTGTCAAAGCCATTCCATCTGCGTGATCTCGTCAATGAAGTCGAAAAGATGCTCAAAGCCGCATAAGGCTTTGCGAAGATCTGCATCATAACAGTTGACGCATCACCGCCTTTATGGTGTATGCGCCGCATCGGATGGGCGTATAGCTCAGCGGGAGAGCACTACATTGACATTGTAGGGGTCACAGGTTCAATCCCTGTTACGCCCACCATCCGGTTTCTGCAAATTAAAGATCAAATTCTATTTGTTTCGATTTAGGCGCAGGTTTTTTGCGCTTAGGTTGCCGGTTGCGACTACCAAGCTTTTGCGCCGTCTGCTGCGAAATCTCACGGAACCCATCGGAGCGCCAACGCTTCGTTATCTCCGTCCGGGCAAATGCTGTTGCCACATCATGATCGACAATGGGCGGCGGATAATCATGCGGCGGCGTTTCCATTCGCCATGGCTCGTGAATCCATTGGTTGGATATACCAGCCAATTCCGGCACATAGCGGCGTATAAATTTTCCCTCAGGATCGTGATCGAGCGATTGCTTGATTGGATTATACATCCGGATCGCATTTATTCCCGTCACGCCAGATTGCATTTGAAACTGCGAGTAATGGACACCCGGTTCGTAGTCCGTAAACAATTGTGCGAGAAATGGCGCTGTCACGCGCCAATCCAACCATAAATGATAACTGGCAAACGAGACCAGCATCGCGCGCATCCGAAATGTTATCCAGCCATTCTCATGCAGTGAGCGCATAGCACCATCGACAAGCGGGTAACCAGTACGGCCCTGTTTCCATGCTTCAAATTTCAGCTCATCATGAAACGGCTCACGCATTCCTTCAAATGCCGGATGCATACAGGCAAATTCGATTTGCGGCTGTTGCTCTAACTTTTGCACAAAGTGACAGCGCCAAGCCAATCGTGATTGAAAAGCCTTCAAATTCCGCCGATGTGAGGCCGCTTCTGCATCATCATTGCCGACAAGGGAAGAAACTTTTGCCTTTGTTGCCTGATCTACTTCGCGCACTGATATCGAACCATATGCAATATGTGCGGACAGCCGCGAGCAATGCCGCGCAGAAACGCCGGGCTTTGAAATGGTTTGCATATAACGGCGACTGCGATCTTTTAGAAAAGAACTGAGAACACTCAACCCATTCACGCGCCCGCCCTCTTGCACATGCCCGATATTCAAATTACCAAACATGAGATCATCTTTCGCAGGCAGCGGTTTTGACATCACACCTTCCAGCGGCATAATTTGGCCAGGCGCAGCAAGGCGCGCACTGGCCATCCGCGCATCGCGCAGGCTCTGCCACCTATCCCGGTTGCCAAGCCGACGCACAACACCGTGAGAAGGATATTCTTGCCATGAAATAGCATAGTGGCGACACCAATTGCCAACGTCAATATCTCTGCGAAACGTCCAGTCGTTGCCCGTTTCCTCGTGCGAATGAAGTTGAAAAGTTCCAAATTTTTCTCGAAAATCGTCCAAAATTTCCAATATTTGGCCGGTACGTACGAGAAGCTGTCCACCACGCGCTTGAAATTCTTCTGCCAAATCAACCAGACAATCACGCACAAAATGCCAATGACGCCGCGATACATCCTCCAGCGCCCAATAGTCTGGTTCAACGCAATACAGTCCGATTACCGGCAAACCTGAGCGAACAGCAGCATCGAGCGCTGCGTGATCATGCACACGCAAATCGCGCTTGAACCATACGATTTGAAATTTTGGCACATAGTGCAAAGGTGGAACCTCACATTCAAATGAAAAACTAGGGCGTATCGTGGGTGTCTAGCATCGCGCAAAGCAAATACGTGTATTCACTCACACAAAAGGCAGAAGCTTTCTGCTGGAAATAGTTGCGCGAATTGCCTATCACAAATTTCGAAATATTTTGGAGGACTGAATTTATGGCCATAAAAATCGGCGTTATCGGCCTAGGCAAAATCGCGCAGGACCAGCATCTCCCCTGTATTGCAAAAAACAAAGATTTCGAACTCGCAGCCGTCGTCTCGTCCCGCCCGTCCGACCTTGGCGTTTCCTCATTCAAGACACCCGGCGAAATGCTCAAAGGCGCGAAACTTGACGCCGTTGCCATATGTACGCCGCCGTCAGTGCGCCGCGGCATCGCGCTTGAGTGTTTGCAAGCTGGCGTTCACTTGTTGCTCGAAAAGCCGCCAACACAAACCATTTCCGAGTTTGTGGACCTAAAAGCCCAAGTTCAAAAATCCGGCAAAGTCGCGTTCCAAACGTGGCATTCGCGTTTTAATAAAGCAGTCGCAGAGGCAAAGCGGTTGCTCACGGGCCAAAGAGTGACGCGATTGCACGTGTCTTGGAAAGAAAGTGTTTGGCAATGGCATCCGGGGCAAGAATGGATTTGGGAGCCAGGCGGCTTTGGCGTTTTTGATCCTGGAATCAATGCATTATCAATTGTCACCGAAATCATGCCAGCGCCCATTTTCGTCGAAAAAGCAAATCTGATCACGCCAGCCAATCGCTTTACGCCGATTGCCGCTAACATCTCATTCCGCGCTGCCGATGGCGGCGAAGCGAATTTGTCCGCTGAATTTGATTGGCGCCAACTGGGCGAGCAAAGCTGGAATATCGATATTGATACTGCCGGCATGAAACTAAAACTCACCCACGGCGGGACGAAACTTTATGTCAATGGCGCTTTGACCGTTGAAGCACCCAGCGAAGAATATGAAGAAATCTACGCGCGGTTTGCGAGGTTGATACAATCAAACACTTCTGAAATGGACGGGTCGCCGCTCGAATTGGTTTGCGATTGCATGATGCTCGGGAGGCGTTCCGACACACTGGACTTCAACTGGTAACCTGCAGCGTCGCAGCTTTGAGCCAGCTAATGTGCATCTGTAACGCGGCTCCAAGCCAGCTAAGCCGCGTCCGCAGCACTGCGGATCGCCGCGATATTTGCACGGTACGCCGCCTCTGAGCCACCTTTGAAAACTGCAGACCCCGCCACCAAAACATTCGCGCCAGCTTTAGTTACCAGCGGTGCAGTTTCCGGCGTGACCCCACCGTCAATTTCAATATCGATCGGGCGATTGCCAATCAATGCTTTGACCCGCCGGACTTTATCAACCATCGCCGGAATAAAAGCTTGACCACCAAAGCCTGGGTTAACGGTCATGATCAAAACCAGATCCAACCGATCCAGCACATATTCAATCACATTTTCTGGCGTTGAGGGATTAAGCGACACTCCGGCTTTTTTGCCCAGCGCCTTAATAGCTTGAAGTGAACGATCCAAATGCGGCCCAGCCTCGGCATGAACCGTTATGATGTCACAGCCCGCATCCGCGAATGCGCCAAGATATTGATCCGTCGGCGCAATCATCAAATGGCAATCAAACACCGCCTTAGTACGATTGCGGATTGATTTGATGATGCCTGGGCCGAAGGTAATGTTCGGAACAAAATGTCCGTCCATCACATCCAAATGGATCCAATCCGCGCCCGCCCGAACGATCGTCTCGACTTCTTCGCCAAGTTTGGAAAAGTCCGCAGACAGTACCGAAGGTGCGATTATAGTTTTGCCAGACATGATTCTTAGCTCTCAATTGTTCACTAGCTCTGGCGTCTCACATTCATCGTGTCAATCGCAACATCTAGTCATCAGTCTCCAATTAAGTTGAGTACTTCACGGTACACTTAGGAAAAGTAGCAAAAAAACTTCCCCTTAGGTCAAAAGATTCATCAACTGTTTAGACTGTGTGAATATACCTAAGATTGCAGACAGGGGAATCGGCATGCAAACAATAGCTCAATCTAGAATCAAAGCTGCGTTTTCAGCGCTGGTTGAAACGCTCAATCCCAAAAAACATCGTATAAGCTCGATTGTTCACGCGAAAGCTCATCGCATTGGGCCTCAGCGCGTCATCCTCAAAATAGCACTCAACGACAATTTTAATTGATTAGACATTAAACATATAGCCATTGCCCAGCAACAGCTACAGTTTAACTTGGAGGCTATGAAGACCGAAAATATTACGGTCAGTCTTATGGCCGCAAACGATGATTTAACGGCATGTATGGATAGTAACCGCGAACATCGCTCGACGCTGAAAGTACGACGTGAAACCAAACAACTCACATTGACTTTCAAACATAGCAATAATGACGTTTATTTAACGCAAAAAATCCAAATCGATTGAAAGCGGGGCCCAGAAGGCCCCGCTTTTATATCTGATGTGAGAAAGCTTAGTCTGCTGCCGCAACTGCGCGCTTTGCCATCACTTTAATCAAGGCAGCTCGATAGTCTGCTGTCGCGTGCATGTCGCTCATCAGCCCTTTGCCATCCACTTTGACGCTATCGATAGACGCAGCATCGAACTTCTTATCGAGCGCAGCTTCTAGAGCCTTGTGACGATAAACACCGCTGTCGCCAGCGCCAGTGACTGCGACCCGAACGCCACCCTTATCTTTGGCCACAAATACCCCCGCCATCGCATAACGCGAAGCAGGATTTGGGAACTTAGAGTAGGCCGCCTTCGCAGGAGCGGTGAACGAAATCGCAGTGATGACTTCGCCATCCTTCAACGCTGTTTCAAACAGACCTTTGAAGAACTTATCTGCAGAAATAGTCCGCTTATCGGTGATGATGTCTGCACCCAATGCCAACATTGCCGACGGATAGTCTGCCGCCGGATCATTGTTGGCAATCGAGCCACCGATTGTACCGCGATAACGAACATGTGGATCACCAATATGACTGGCCAGCGCACAGAGCGCTGGGCAGACTTTGGCAAGCTTTTCATTGTTGGCAACATCAAAGTGTGTTGTTGCCGCGCCAATCGTGACGGTTTTGCCAGACACTTTAATACCAGACAAATCGCCAATGCGGCTAATGTCCACAAGGTCTGACGGTGTCGCCAAACGCTGCTTCATTGTGGGTATCAAAGTCATGCCGCCCGCGAGGATCTTTCCATCCTCAGCCTTTTTCATGAGCTTTGCAGCGTCCGCGACTGAGGAAGCGCGATGATAATTGGTCTCATACATAATTGCTCTCCCTAATCTTACTTGACAGCCTGAATTGCATTCCAAACCGCAAGCGGTGTGGCCGGCATAGACAGATTATTATTACCGATGGCATCTGTTATGGCATTAATCACCGCAGGCGGCGAACCAATCGCTCCCGCCTCTCCGCAGCCTTTTAAGCCAAGAGGGTTGCCAGGGCACGGCGTGACCGTGTGTGAGACCTGATAGCTTGGCAGGTCATCGGCGCGCGGCATACAATAGTCCATATACGAGGCCGTTAGCAGCTGACCGGACGCATCATAATGCGCGCCTTCGAGCAATGCCTGCCCGATGCCTTGCGCCAATCCACCATGCACTTGACCTTCAACAATCATCGGATTGACGATGTTGCCAAAGTCATCGGCGGCAACGAATTGGATAATCTTGGTTGTGCCTGTTTCAGGATCAACTTCGACTTCGCAAATGTAGCACCCTGCGGGGAACGTGAAGTTAGACGGGTCATAGAACGCGCCCTCTTTCAAGCCGGGTTCCATGCCAGCTGGCAGATTATGCGCAGTGTAGGCAGCCAGCGCCATGGCAAACCATGGGGTTTTCTTGTCTGTTCCAGCCACTTTCAGTTCGCCATTTTCAATAACAATGTCAGCCTCGTCGGCCTCCATCAAATGGGCGGCAATCTTCTTGGCTTTCGCTTCGACCTTGTCGAGTGCCTTGACGATCGCC
>JBGTAU010000153.1:0-12962 GCA_041749675.1 Rhizobiaceae bacterium
AGTCGTGCGCGGTCTGCTATCATTGGGTCAACCGTCACTTCCTCGGTCATATACAGCAAGCTATCCAAAATCTTCGGCAGCGTGATACGTTTCATGTGCGGGCACAGGTTGCACGGTTTGATGAATTCGGTGTCCGGCGCCTCGAGCGCAACGTTGGATGCCATCGAGCATTCTGTGACGAGCAGAACCTTCTTCGGCTTATTCTCTTTGACATAGCGGATCATGCCGGAGGTTGATCCCGTAAAGTCGGATACCGCCACAACTTCCGGCGGACACTCAGGATGAGCGACGATTTGAATTTCTGGATCAGCCTCTTTGTAGGCAAGAAGCTCAGCGGGCGTAAAGCGCTCGTGCACTTCGCAGTGGCCTTTCCACGTGAGAATTTTTACCTTGGTTTGCGCCGCCACATTAAGTGCCAAGAACTCATCTGGAATACACAGAACCGTATCGACGCCGAAGCTTTCGACAACCGAAACAGCATTGGAAGACGTGCAGCAAATATCGGTCTCGGCCTTCACATCTGCGGATGTGTTGACATAGGTTACAACCGGAACGCCGGGATACTTAGCCTTGAGCGCCCGCACATCATCACCGGTAATGCTTTCAGCCAATGAGCAGCCGGCTTTGCCATCGGGTATCAAAATGGTCTTTTGCGGATTGAGCAGCTTTGACGTTTCGGCCATGAAATGCACGCCGCCTTGGATGATGATCTTTGCATCTACGCGCGTCGCTTCGCGGGCCAGTTGCAGACTGTCACCGACAATATCCGCCACACAATTGTAGATTTCCGCGGTCTGGTAATTATGCGCCAGAATAACCGCGTTGCGCTGTTTCTTCAGGCGATTAATCGCATGCACATATGGCGCATACACCGGCCATTCGATTGCCGGAATGATGGTTTTGACACGCTCATAAAGATGCGCAGTCTCTTTAGCGACCGCGGGCGTATATTTGAGTTCCGGCCGAGGCAAAACGCCGAAACGTTCCGCAGCTGTGCGACCTATGGCGCTGTGTTGAGTATTTGTCGTGCCCGTCGCAGACATTTCCGTCTTCCTCCATCGCAACTTGCCAAGTCGGGCAAATCTCTACAGCCTCTGATGTATTGCCCGATTGCAGTGAATGCAAGAAAATTGGTTTAGCAAAATTCATCAATGAAAGTGATGAATAGGGGCGTACTAATGTGTTGATTGCATGAATAACGCGGCATATGGTTGCACGCTTTCAAAGGAATCTCACATGTCAAACCAATCAGCCGAAGCCAATCGTCTTGCCAATATTCCGTGGCTCATTGTGGCTGCAGGCTGTGTGATTGCGCTGATGACCTTTGGTCCACGCTCAGCAATGGGCTTTTTTCAATTGCCAATGCTGCAAGAGCGCGGGTGGGAGCGCTCGACGTTCGGCATGGCGATTGCGATACAAAATCTATTTTGGGGCCTTGGACAACCGATCTTTGGGGCGATTGCTGATCGTTTTGGCACGTGGAAAGTGCTGGCAACATCGGCTGTGCTATATGCGTCCGGCTTGGCGCTCATGTCGATTGCCGATACGCCCGCTATTCTCAATATTAGCGGCGGGGTTCTCATTGGCCTTGGCATTGCGGCCGGTTCGTATGGCGTCGTCTTGTCAGCATTTGCCCGCAACGTCACCCCGCAAAATCGCTCGCTGGTGTTTGGCATGGGCACGGCAGCTGGGTCTGCCGGCATGTTCATTTTTGCGCCGCTCAGTCAGTCTTTCATTACCCAATATGGGTGGTCTGATGCGCTGCTCATTCTTTCAGCCATGATGTTGATTATTCCCATCATCGCCATTCCCCTGCGCGGTAATGCCAGCAGTGGGCGTGTGAAAGATAGCAATGCAGAGCAAAGCATCAGCGCGGCGCTGCGCGAGGCCTATGGCCATCGCAGTTATGTGTTGCTCACCGCCGGGTTTTTTGTATGCGGCTTTCAGGTCGCATTTATCACCGCGCATTTTCCGGCCTACATCGCAGATATCGGCATCGAGGCAAAGTATGCGGTGATTGCGCTGTCGCTGATTGGTTTCTTCAATATCATTGGCTCGCTCGCATCCGGCATCATCGGGCAACGCTATTCCAAGCCGTATTTCTTGGCGTATATTTATCTTGGACGTTCAGTGGCCGTAACGGCCTTTTTGCTGTTGCCGCAAACGCCAACGGCGGTGATTATTTTCTCAGCCGTCATGGGCTTGCTTTGGCTATCAACAGTCCCGCCAACCAATGCGCTGGTGGCGATTATGTTTGGCACACGCCACTTAGGGCTGCTCGGCGGACTGGTGTTCTTCTCCCACCAAATCGGCTCGTTTCTCGGCATTTGGCTCGGCGGGTATTTCTTTGATAAGTTCGGCTCTTATGATCCGGTTTGGTGGCTCGGCGTTGGCCTTGGCGTGTTTGCTGCAGTTGTGCATTGGCCGATTGAAGAGCGGGCGGTGGTGCGCGGGATCGCTATGGCGTAAAGCCCCTCTATTGCTGCCCGGACGGGGCCTTAGCCAAAACACGTTGATAAAACAGGCCAATGCCCATCAGCGATAGGCCGAGGCCCATGAACGAGAAGGCACGCAGCACGCCTTGTAGCGAAGACATATCGAACAGGAATACTTTGACCACCGTAAGCACCACCAGAGCTGCAGAAAGAATGCGCAGAGGCCGTGAATTGAGCTTTACCCCAGCGGCAAGGATTGCAACGCCAGTGAGCAACCAGGCGACGGAGAAAGTGTAATTTTCCGGCTGCGAAAGCGGCACATAGAAGCTGATATTCTGCCCTTGAAAGAAATGCCTTATTGTCAAATTTAACCAACAAAAAGCGGCGACGCCTGAGGCGATTCCGGTGATTAAAAGCGATGCCTTTGCCACGTTGCCAGTCTCGCGCCGTACCATCCATGCCCAAGCGCCAAACAAGAGCGAAGGCAAAAGTAAGCCAAGCCCGATGCGGTTGAACAACAGTGATGCTCCGGTATCCAAAGAACGCAGATATGGGTTGAACAACACCAAATGAATTGCGCCAAACAGGACGAGTGTGGCGCCCAAGAACCACGGCGCCAAGATGCTTAAGTGTTCGACCAATGGGTTGCGCCGAGCCACCCATGCCAAGCCTGCGGCTACCATAAACACTGGAAGATAAAGCAGAGATTCGAAGTAAGAGACATCACCAGAGTAGCCATAGGCATCCAATCCCTCAAAGGCAACTATTGCGCCATGGGTGGCATGGCGCAGCGAGATTACCAGCCATCCGGAAATAAAAATGAACGTGGCGGCTGACAGTGTAACTAGGTAATGCGCTGGGCGCTTGCCGATGGCTTTGCGCCAAATCCAGCCAAGTAAAAGTGCCGGTACAAGATAGGCAATAGCCGATAGGTTCAGCAGAGGCCAGCTGCCGACGAACTCGCCGGTATAAAGCGGATTGAGCAAAACAAAGTGATGCCAAAGCGCGGAAATGATACCGATATAGCTGACGATCATCGACCCGAAGCTGAATACTGGGCTCGGGCTGTTTCGATCAAGCCGTATCAAAGTGAGCGATGCCCCAAGGGCCAGAATAGTGTAAAGTGAATGTTCGCCAAGTGTCAGTGGTCCTTCAGAGCTGACAATACCGCTGTTCATGCCGTGGCGCACTAGTAGTACAGCGCCCGCCAGTGTCACAGTCACGGCAATACCTTGCATGATGAGACAAGGCATACGGTCTTTCAATTGGGACAGCGAAAAGGCCGCGTAGGCAAATGCGGCGGCGGGCAAGCCATAGCCGGCGAGCAGCCAATTAAGCACCGGCGTCGTTGACAATGGTTCGTAGCCAACAACAGCCGGATCCAACGCAAAGCGCGCCACGGTGTTGATCGCAAAGGCAATGACCAGCCAAGGCACCATCGGGTGACTGTCACGCAGCCTTGGATATGCAAGAGCTGTTGCGATTGCAGCCAAGGCGATGCCGGTCCACGAAGGAGCCAGCAGCAATGGTATTGCAATCAAAGCATATGCACCAGCGCCTGCAATATAAATCGACGACGGGCGCAAGAGATTGCCCGCCATCTCGCCTTGCTTTGCGATCAGCAATCCACCGTAAGCGGAAAGCGCTGCTAGGCCAGCGCCTATCATTCCATAAGTTAGGTCAACATCGAGATTGGCAAATGCCAAAACAGCGAGAATAAAGATGGCAAGTGGCACAAATTTGCCAAAAAGGCTCCAGAAAATTGCTGTGGTGGGTTTGTCTATGCTGCGCAGCGCGTAGTCCAGACCTGGAACTGCGATCATTAACCCAAGCGGAACACATAGCATGAGGTAGCGATATTCATCGCTACTGCCGACAATAGCTGCCGAAAGAACTGCGCAAAACAATATTAGTACCGATGGCCATAGACCAGCGATCGGGATGGCAACTTGCCACCAGGCAAATGCGGATAATATGAATGTGATCGCAAGAACGGTGAGCCGGACGGTCTGGTCGTTTTGTAAATCACCTAAGCGAGCAACCGTAAGGCCAGCAATAGTCACCACCGTTAACGCAAGTATGGTCGAAACGGTCATGGTCTGCAACTTCGGGAACAGTTTTTCAAAACGCGTTTCACTGCCACTTTGCTGATCTATCCAGAAGAGCGCTGTGGCGGTTGCCATCAGCAACACAGCAAATAGTGTAGCTGTTGGATGTCCAGCCACTGTGTGCCAGCTCTCCAATATTGTCCAGAAACCCATACCAGCAAGCGCCGAGGCCAAAATCCATTCAACATGGCGAATTTTCGCAAAAGCGCCTGATGCTGCCAAGACCACACCAAGGTAAGTAAAAAACGTCCAAACATTTGGGCTTTGTGAACTGACCAAAGCGGGGGTAACAAATGAGCCGACGAGGCCTAACCCGGCAAGTACGGAACCGTGTAGCAGCCCCAAAGCTATAACACCGAGTGAGACGCTAGCCAGAAGCGTAAACGCAGTAGTCGATCCAATCATGTCATAGACGCCATAGGAAACATATACCGCAGCAAACAAGATCGCTGCACCGGCGGCTGTCAGGATGGCTGGAACTTGAGCGGCCTTATCGCCAGCAAAGTCCAGCTTTATGTCTCGGCGGCGCAGGAACTCGCCCGCGCCCAGTGCGCCAAGGCCAAATAGGACCGCCATAAAAACACGCAACGCTGGTGAAAAAAAGCCGCTCTCGATTGAATATCGCACCAGAAATATGCCACCCAAAGCGAACGCCAGACCACCAACCCAAATGGCCCAGCGGGTGCCCAATGCGTCTTCAAAGCTTTGCTTTGGTTTGGCTGGGCTGGTTGACTTCGCATCCAAGGCTTGGCCAGACTGGTCTTTCTTTTTGTCAGCACTTTTCCAAATACTTTCTCCCTTTGAGGTGTCGACCTCGAGGCTGGGAGCGTTATCTACGTTCAAGGCAACCGCGACAGGCTCAGTTGTTTTATCAGCGTGTGCTGTGCTGGTTGCTATTGGCAGCACCACAGCTTCGATTTCATCAAACACAGCAGGTTGCGCTGAATTATCGGGCGCGGTTTCTGCCACCGCGAGTGCCTCAGAAATGGGAAATTCGGAGATTTTGCTGTGCAGGTGTCTGACCTGTCTTTCCAGCACGCCAACGCGTTTTAGTAAGGCGCGCACGTAAAATGCGCACGCTAGTACTGCCAAAAACAGCCAGTTTTCCATTTCGCCCGCCCTTATACGAATCGCCCCGACAGCTATTCATAGGTGTAGTTTTGAGCCGTGCAACTAAAATTCCATTAACCGAGATCAAGCTGCCTTGTCGCGTAAACTTGAAACGCTGCACGTGCGTCCGGCATAGAAATTCCGCGCGGCAAATAAACATCGCGCATCAGAAAAAAGTCGGCGAGTTTCCACGCGGCCTTTGCCTCGTCAATCGATGCGCCGCAGCCTGGAATGTCACTTAAAAATTGTGGCAAAACCAACAACTTATCTGCCCACGGCTTGCCTGCCTCGCGGCTCACTGCCCTGCCCGATTTTGGCGAGACGTAGATCAAGTCTTGGCGCGAACCTGTGGCTGCGCATTCGCTCAAATCGAGACCGAAGCCGAGTTCTTCAAGGAGCCGCATTTCAAAGCGGGCCATCAGTTCGACCGCCAAGACTGTATTCTCGAAATTCTCAATGATGGCGATCATTGCCTCATACAGTTGCGGATGCGGGTCGCGATCAGGCAGCAATCGGATGTGCGCGGCCAATAATTGCAGGCCATTGAGTGCAACCAAGTCATCCATCAACCGCGCGGCATGGAAGGCAACGGGTTCGATTTGAAACTGGCCCAAATGTTCATCAAGTCGCGCGCGCCACGTGACTTCCACTTGGTTGCCAATTTGCAAAAGCGGCTGCATTTTTGTGCCGCGACCGCCACGCACAAGTCCTTGATGGCGGCCATGGTCCCGCGACATAATTTCAGCAATGACGCTGGTTTCACCATGCCGTCTCGTGCCTAAGATGATTCCTTGGTCAACCCATTCCATCTGCGGATTTTGACCTTATCACACGCAAACTCAAGCTGAAAAATCAAGGCCCATTTCACGGAACCGCTCAGGGTCATCGCCCCAATTTTCGCGCACTTTCACGAATAAAAACAGATGCACTTTCTGCTCCAAAATCGCTGCCAGTTCCATGCGCGATGATTGCCCAATGGCCTTGATGGTGCCGCCTTGGTGGCCCAGCACAATCTTCTTCTGACTTTCGCGCTCAACATAAATAACCTGTTGTACGCGCACATCGCCGTTTTTCATCTCTTCCCATTTTTCGGTTTCAACATGGGAGTGATACGGCAATTCTTGATGCAAACGTTCGTACAGTTTTTCACGGGTAATTTCAGCGGCGAGACTGCGCATTGGCAAGTCGGACAGTTGATCTTCTGGATAGTACCAAGGTCCATGGGGTAAGGCATCTGACAGATATTTGACGAGATCCTTACAGCCAGAACCATTCAGCGCTGAAATCATAAAGGTTTTTTCAAAGTCAACGGTCGTAGCGGCGTAAGTTGCCAGTTCCAAAAGTCTTGGTGGGTCGACACGGTCAACTTTATTCAAGATCAAGATATTGCGACGTTTGGAGTCTTTCAAACTGTCGAGAATTTCCCCTGCATTGCCAGAAAAGCCACGCTCCACATCAACAATAAACAGAACGATGTCTGCGTCTTTTGCGCCCGCCCAAGCGGTTGAAACCATCGCGCGATCCAAGCGGCGGCGCGGCGTGAAGATGCCGGGCGTATCGACCAGTACCATCTGGGTTTTACCCTCAGTGATGATGCCGCGAATGAGCGCACGCGTGGTTTGCACTTTGTGCGAAACGATAGATACTTTGGTGCCAACCAGCTGGTTGACCAGCGTTGACTTACCAGCATTCGTGGCTCCCAGCAGTGCGACAAACCCTGAACGGGTTTCAACTTCATTCATCGTTTTCTCTTCCATCATCAGCCCATACGGACCGTGCAATTAGAAACCGCCGCGCGGCATCTTGTTCGGCAAACCGCTTTGATCTGCCCTCGCCTGTTTCAGCAGGATAGCTCGCCACGGTGACGCTGATGCTAAACTGTGGTTCATGGTCGGGGCCTTCGCGGCTCAAAATCTTATAGACAGGCGCTGCAGCACTGTCGCGGTGCGCCCACTCTTGGAGTTCAGTTTTCGCATCACGTCTGGCATTTGCAGTATCATGAATACGGCTCGCCCAAAACCTTGTTACAAAAGTTCTTGCAGCTTCAATGCCTCCATCCAAATAGATGGATGCGATCAAGGATTCCATGACGTCTGCGCGCACGTTGACCAAATGCTTTGCGCTCGGGTCACCTAAGTCGAGACCAGTGCGCACAAGACGTGGCAATTCGAGTTCAGTGGCAATCGCCGCACAGGTTTTCGCGTCAACCAATTGATTGAAGCGCAAGGACAATTCGCCCTCGTCTGCATCAGGAAATGCGGCAAACAAAATTTCTGCGACCAAAAGGCCGAGCACGCGATCGCCTAAAAACTCAAGCCGCTCATAGTTCTGTGCGGATTGATTGCGGGCGCTTGAATGGGTCAGTGCACGATCCAGCCGTTCAACGTCATTGAAGCGATAGCCACCGGTTTTTTCGAGCCAATCGGCAATGACTTCAAGCCGCTGCTTGGTAAAAGGCATAAGTTAATCGACCCATGTCAGCAGGCGGCTGAAGCGCAATTGCGTTGGCCACTGCCAAACTTCCATTGGGCTATGGCCGCCCGCGATCGAGAAGAAAATCACATTGGCGCGGCCAACGAGATTTTCAGCCGGAACGAAGCCAACTGTAAAGCGACTGTCGGATGAATTGTCACGATTATCTCCCATAGCAAAATAGTGACCTTCAGGAACCAAAAACTCGCGCGTGTCATCGCCCAATGTGCCCGTGGAAATATCGAGCGTGTCATAGGAGACGCCATTGGGCAGCGTTTCTTGATAGACATCAACGGGCTGAGCGACTTCTGTCACGTCAAAATTATCGATTTGGCCGGTCTTCTCACGCTTGTCTGCTTCGCCATTGATGAAGAGTACGCCCTCTTTCATCTGTATTTTGTCGCCCGGCAAACCAATGATGCGCTTGATGTAATCGACATCTGGATTTGGTGGAAATTTAAACACCGCGACATCGCCGCGCTCCGGAGTGCCGGACCAAATACGGCCTGAGAACAGTTTTGGCGAGAACGGCATGGAATGATGCGAATAGCCGTAAGCATATTTGGAAACAAACAAATAATCGCCCTCAAGCAAGGTGGGGCGCATCGAGCCGGAAGGAATCGAAAAGGGTTGAAACAAAAAGGTGCGGATCACCAATGCCAAAAGCAGAGCTTGAATTATGACGCTGATGGTTTCGCCAATGCCACCGCCGGACTTTGCTTTGTCAGTTTTTGCCACGCTCATGTGTTCCTCGTTCAATGCTTTGCGTCATAGTCTATTGCCGTGTTTGCGGCAACAGGCATGGGGCTGGACCTATTAATTTTGATGAAATGGCAGTCAAATGGCAATAAGATGCGAAGAAAATCGCGAAAAACGGGCTGAAGCCCGTTCGAGCGGTTTGATGAAGCAGATTGAAGCCAGTTGCCTGTTGGTGCGCAAATCGGGCGCTTTTCGGCGATTGCCGCGTCGCAAAGGCTAGAAAATGTTCACATTTCCTGCGCCTTTGCTCCTAACACTCACCAAAAATCACCTCGACCATTTCGTCAAAATTAATAGGTCCAGACCCTAGATTTATCCAAAAGATGTTTATTGCGTGGCAGGGATAGCCTCGATGATCACAAAGGCTTGAGCCAGCGGGTAATCATCTGTGATGGTGAGATGAATGACTGGCTCGTGATCCTGTGGCATCATCGCGGCCAAGCGCACCGCCGCGCCGTTGGTCAATTTCATGGTCGGCTTGCCACTGGGCAAATTGACGACGCCCATATCACGCCAAAAAACGCCGTGCGATATCCCAGTTCCCAAGGC
Source organism: Rhizobiaceae bacterium (assembly GCA_041749675.1). GTDB lineage: Bacteria > Pseudomonadota > Alphaproteobacteria > Rhizobiales > Rhizobiaceae > JANMEX01. Next base: position 9,434 of record JBGTAU010000153.1, read on the forward strand.
TTTGGCGCACGCTTCTTTGGCCGCAAAGCGCTTGGCGTACGAGGCCGCGCGCTGGTGCCGCGCATCGGATTTTCGCTTTTCTACATCGGTAAAAAGCCGGTCCGTGAAGCGCGCTCCATAGGTTGCCAGCGATTTTTCGATGCGCCTGATGTCGATAAGATCACTGCCAAGCCCGATGATCATAGAACCCGATCTTCTCTTTGAGTTTTTCGATCGTGTCGTTGTGCCGCCAGCGTCGAGGACGCATAGTATAATGCCACATAGGCAAGCGTTGCAAAAACAGTACCCAGTACAAATGAGCCAGCCAGCAATGGCTTGATCACAGGCTCCCAAATGCCTGAAAAATCCAAGTGCGCCAACTTCGCACCAATCACTGGAAGGGACAGCGGCAGTTCATGTGTGCCGCCAAAAACCAATTGACCTACTTTATATTCGCCCGCGATCATCACTGGAAATGTCAGTGGATTTGCAGCCGCTGTGCCAAGCGCGGCGGCTATGAGATTGCCACCAAATCCCCAAGCGAGTGCTATTGCAATAACAATATGCAAGCCGAGCGCGGGCGAAAACGCGGCAAAGATGCCTGTTGCAAACCCAGCAGCCAAGGCATGGGGCGTTGCCCGAATGCGCAAGATACGTTTGCCAAAATAGCGCAGCGTGCGTCCATAGGATTTCGACGGCCAGACTAGCCGACGCAACGCAGAAAGCCATCCGGTTTTTTCACGCGATTGTAAAATCAAGTCGAGTTGCTTTCTTAAATATTCCGGCTACCCGGTTTGATGGCGGGAATAGCTGCCAATTCCGGCGGCAGTTTGTCAGCGGGATAGGCCGGCACTTCATACTGCGCCAAAGCCATCAGTGGTGCTCCGACATCGGCTTTTCCAGCCGAGCGATCAATGATGCAAGCAGCAGCCACTACTTCAGCCCCGAGTGCTTCAAGGCAAGCGATGGTTTCGCGGATAGAAAGACCGGTCGTCACAATGTCTTCAACAATGACGACACGTGCACCTTTTTCGATTTCAAAGCGGCGCAAACGGAATTCACCATTTTCGCGCTCGACCCAAATCGCTGGAACGCCAAGATGCCGCGAAGTCTCGTAGGCTGGAATGAGCCCGCCAATTGCGGGGCCAACGACATAGTCGATTTTTCCATCGACTTTTTCTTCTATCAGTGCGGCCAGCGCCTTGCACAATTTTTCAGTCTTGTCGGCATGCATGAACACGCGGGCTTTTTGCAAGAACACTGGCGAGCGAAGCCCTGACGTCAAGATAAAATGGCCGTGCAAAATCGCACCGGCAGAACGGAAAACATCGAGCACTTCATCAACGGTCATATCAAACGCCTTTTTGCAAACCCGTCACCCATAAACACGCAAGGCCGCTGAAACACAAGACTTTTCCTTGATTTGGCTGATGAGCCTGTTGAGATGTTTCAAGTCCCACACTTCGAGTTCAAAAACCATCTCGGTAAAATCTGGCCGCGTGTTGGTCATTTCCAATTTATGGATATTGGCCTCATTGGTCGAAATCACTTGCGCAATTTCCGACAGGGAACCCGGCTCATTGAGTGCGGTGATTGAAACACGGGCAGGAAAGCGTTCTTTCATGCCCTCTTCGATGTCCCAACGCACATCGATCCAGCGTTCAGGCTGATCATCAAAAGCAATGAGCGCAGACGATTGAATGGGGTAAATCGTGATGCCCTGCCCTTGCGTGACGATGCCAACGATGCGGTCGCCGGGAACAGCACCGTCGGACGAGAACGACACTGGTAGATCATTGCCCGCCCCGCGCACAGGAACGGCGTTCTTTTTCGATACTTTGGGCGTTTTTGGCTCTGCTTTGCCCGGCAGCTTGAACAACATGCCCGCAGCATTGCGTAGGTTAAACCAACCTTCTTCTTTCGGAGACGTTGATTGAACAGCCGCACGCTCTTCTTTGTAATCAGGGAACACAGCGCGCATCACATCGCTGGATGGCAATTCACCGCGCCCGACTGCGGCCAATACATCATCCGGCTCTTTCATTGCCAAACGATGCAGAACTGGCTTCAACTGTTCGCGCGAGTAAACCTTGCCGACCCGCGCAAACGCGCGTTCAAGAATACGAATACCCAAGCCGGAATATTGTTTGCGAATGGCCGAGCGCGTGGCGCGGCGAATGGCAGAACGGGCTTTTCCCGTCACGACAATGGATTCCCAAGCAGTCGGCGGCGTTTGCACGTCCGAGCGCACAATATCGACTTCATCGCCGTTTTTCAGTTCCGTCATCAACGGCATCATGCGGCCATTGATTTTCGCGCCTACGCAACTGTCGCCCAGTTTGGTGTGCACTGCGTAGGCAAAATCAATAGGCGTCGCCCCGCGCGGCAGTGCAATCAAGCGGCCTTTGGGCGTGAAGCAAAACACTTGGTCTTGAAACAATTCGAGCTTGGTGTGTTCGAGAAATTCTTCTGCGGTATCACCGTCAGAAAGTTGCTCAATGGTTTGCCGAAGCCATGCGTAGGCGCGGCTGTCCTTGGTCATTTTCTGCGCTTCAGGATCTTTGCGCTCGCCTTTGTCTTTGTAAATCGCGTGCGCCGCCACGCCATATTCGGCAATCGCGTCCATCCGGTGGGTGCGGATTTGCAGTTCCACGCGCTGGTTTGATGGACCCACAATGGTCGTATGGATCGAGCGGTAGTCGTTTTGCTTGGGCGTCGAAATATAGTCTTTGAACCGCCCCGGCACAGTCTGCCACGTTGTGTGGATCGCACCCAGCGCACGGTAACAATCATCCAAATTGTCCACCAGAACACGGAAGCCGAAAATGTCGGACAATTGTTCAAACGACAGCCCTTTGGATTCCATCTTGCGGAAAACTGAATAGGGCTTCTTCTGGCGCGAAAGCACTTGCGCCTTTATGTGATTCTTTTCAAACAGTTGCGACAGGTCGCTTTCAATGCGATTCAACAGACCGAGATTGCGTTGTAGTAATTCCGCGAGTTTTTCGGTGACGGTTTTCCACGCATCAGGATTGATCTGGCGAAACGCCAAACCTTCCAGCTCTTCGCGCATGTCCTGCATGCCCATGCGGCCGGCGAGCGGGCCATAGATATCCATGGTCTCTTCGGCAATGCGCAATCGTTTGGATTCTGGCATGTGATCGATGGTGCGCATATTGTGCAGACGGTCAGCAAGTTTGACCAATAGCACGCGCACATCATCGGCAACAGCAAGCAACAGCTTTCGCAAATTTTCTGCCTGCGCGGTTTTTTTGGAAACCAGATCAAGCTTCTTCAGCTTGGTGAGGCCTTCTACCAAAGCACCAATGTCAGATCCGAAAATCTCATCAATTTCAGCGCGGGTGGCCGATGTGTCCTCAATGGTGTCGTGCAGCAATGCAGCCACCACCGTGGCCTCATCCAGCCGCATGTCGGTCAATATCGCGGCCACTTCGAGTGGGTGCGAGAAGTATGGATCGCCGGACGCGCGCTTCTGGTGGCCGTGCTTTTGCATGGCGTAAACATAGGCCTTATTGAGCAATGCTTCATT
>JBGTAU010000154.1:0-9902 GCA_041749675.1 Rhizobiaceae bacterium
GATCAACGATCGCCTTAATATTTGCAAAAAGCGGGCGATTTTTTGCGTCTGCCAACATAGCGTCCATATCGCGTTTACTGGACCATTGGGAATAATTGACGACGCTTGTGCCGTCGTGACTCTTGTGGATGCTGGTAGAAATATGGCCAGCATTCTGCGATTTTGCTTGTTTGGCCAAAGCTTCCAGCGCTGCGGTCAAATCATCTGCATATTCGGGCTGAACTTCAAATGTTTCAATACAAGTAACGTTCGTCGCGTCCGCAGAAATCGTGGCCTTATTCGCACCGAGCATAGATTGCGCACTTTTCACTTCGTCAAGCCGCGGGCGGCTACCACCGGACATTCCTTCGTCAGTAGCAGTCTGCAGAGCGATGGCATCAGCCTCCCATTGCGCGAGAATTTCTTTCTTTTCGTTCTGCGACAATCCATCCGCAGCGACCACTTTGCTCGGGTCGTCAAATACGGTCGTGGGGCTGATCTTTGCATCGCCCGCCAGTGCTTTACGGGACGTTTCCATTGCAGACTTGTTCAGTTTTTTCATTGAAATGCCTCTCAAAAAGCTTGCATGAGTTCAAGCTACGCCGTAGCCCGAGCACAAATGGAATCGCTAAGGGCTAAGACTGAGAAACATATCGGCAATGGAACGGTGCTGGTAGGTTCGGAAACTACCCATATCACACATCAATGTGCGAACCAGCGAACCTTGAGCTTGGCAAGTACCTTTAGCTTGGCAAGTACCATTAGCTTGGCAAGTACCTTTAGCTTGACAAGTAAACGTGACGGAACTCAGTCCCGATCAAATGCGTTAACCCGCCCGCTCAATCCGGATCATTTGCGCACGATCCACCAAATAACCGTCACGCTCAATGGCCTCCAACGCTTTGCGCACAGCGGCTTCAGAGGTCTCATGAGTGATCAAGATCACGGTCTTTACCTGTGCTCGATCATCGCCCTCAGGTTTGCGCTGAACAATGGACTCCAACGAAATCTCGTTCTTCGCCATATTATTGGCAATCGCCGCAAACACACCAACCTTGTCATGAACCGTGAGGCGAATGAAGTAACCGCCCGAGTGCGATTGCATCTGCGCGCGCTTGTAAGGCTTTAACGCCTTTGCAGGATAGCCAAACACCGGCGCATGTTGAAAGCCGGGTCGCGCCTTGGCAATATCAGCAAGATCGCCAATGACAGCGGACGCAGTAGCATTGCCGCCAGCGCCCGGACCCGACATCAATAACTCGCCCAAAATGTCAGTTTCGATAGACACCGCATTGGTCACGCCGTGCACCTGTGCAATCACGGATGAAGTCGGCACCATTGTCGGATGCACACGCTGTTCAATGCCGCTTTCGGTGCGCTGCGCCACGCCTAGCAGCTTTATGCGGTAACCGAGCTCACTGGCGGCCTTAATGTCCGCTTGACTTATGTTGCTGATGCCTTCGAGATAAATCTGGTCAGCGGCAATCTGCGTGCCGAAGGCCAGAGCCGTCAGCAGTGAGAGTTTGTGCGCAGTATCATTGCCTTCAATGTCAAAGGTTGGATCAGCTTCGGCATAGCCAAGGCGTTGCGCATCCGCAAGACACGCCTCGAAGGTCAAGCCTTCTTGTTCCATACGGGTCAGGATGTAATTACACGTGCCGTTCAAAATGCCAAAAACACGGCTGATTGTATTACCGGCGAGCGATTCGCGCATCGCCTTAATGACCGGAATTCCACCTGCAACTGCCGCTTCGAAATTGAGCATCAAGCCCTTTTCTTCCGCTATGGTCGCGAGTTCTACGCCAAATCCTGCCAGCAATGCTTTGTTCGCGGTCACAACATGGCGACCAGCATTCAGCGCCGCCTTCACGGACGCATAACCCGGCGAATTGCCGCCGCCCCCGCCGATCAATTCAACAAACACATCGATGTCTGCACGAGTAGCAAGTTCGACAGGATCATCGAACCATTCAACGCCATTCAAATCAATACCGCGGTCACGCGTCTTGTTGCGCGCGGAGACGGCGCGAAGTTCGATTTTACGACCACATTGGCGCTCTAAAACAGCAGCATGATCGCGCAATACGCGCACCACGGACAAGCCAACAGTTCCCAATCCGGCAATTCCGACTTTCAGCGGCGCAGTCATAATATTTAGTCCTATTGCTTAATGAATTTAACGACGGGCGTTGAGCGAGATGACATTGTGCATCCGTTCATCTGCGGTTGCCATAAACTTCTTGATATTGCGAGCCGCTTGGCGAATGCGGCTCTCATTTTCCACCAAAGCAATGCGTACAAAATCATCGCCATGTTCACCAAACCCGATGCCAGGAGCGACCGCAACATCTGCTTTTTCAATGAGTAATTTTGAAAATTCAAGCGATCCCAAATGACGGAATTTTTCCGGAATTGGTGCCCACGCAAACATGGTGGCAGCGGGCGCTGGCACAAAAAAACCAGCCTTACCAAACGCATCGACAACAACATCACGGCGCTTTTTGTAAACATCGCGCACTTTTGCGATCTCACTGTCATCGCCATTGAGCGCCGCAGTCGCAGCCACTTGGATCGGTGTAAACGCACCGTAATCGAGATAAGATTTTACGCGTGTGAGAGCAGCAATCAGCTTTTCATTGCCGACTGCAAACCCCATGCGCCAACCGGGCATCGAATAGGTTTTCGACATTGAAGTGAATTCAACGGCCACATCAATAGCGCCCGGAACTTGCAAGATTGACGGCGGTGGCACACCATCGAAGTAAATTTCAGAATAAGCCAAGTCAGACAAAATAATGATGTCGTGCTTCTTAGCAAATGCGACCACGTCTTTATAGAAATCGAGCGATGCGACCATTGCCGTCGGGTTGGATGGATACGACACAATCAAGCAAATGGGCTTTGGGATCGAATGTTTCACACCGCGCTCAAGGGCGGGAATGAAATGTTCGTCCGGCTCAACAGGAACAGAGCGCACCACACCGCCCGCCATGATGAACCCGAATGCATGGATTGGATAGGACGGGTTTGGACATAGTACCACATCACCCGGTGCGGTGATGGCCTGCGCCATATTGGCAAAGCCTTCTTTGGAGCCAAGTGTTGCACACACTTGGGTATCTGGGTTCAATTTTACGCCAAAGCGGCGCTCATAATAAGCGGCTTGCGCGCGGCGCAATCCTGGTATGCCTTTAGAAGATGAATACCGGTGCGTCCGCGAATCTTGCACGGCTTCGCACAGCTTATCAACAATGCCCTGCGGCGTTGGAAGGTCTGGATTGCCCATGCCAAGATCAACAATATCGGCACCGGCTGCGCGTGCACTGGCCTTCAAGCGATTCACTTGCTCGAAAACATAAGGCGGCAGTCGACGGACTTTGTGAAATTCTTCCATGAGAAAACGCTCCAGATTTTGCGCGGCTATACACGCATTATGGCAGATGGTCGATAGAAAATGCCGTTATTTTGCTACTGACCGCTTTCAATCAGGCGAAGCGTGGCGGCCGCATGTGTTGAGCCAAGTTGCTGCAACTTTCTTAATCTTTCCAAGTAAGCTTCGGGACTTTCGCCGCGCTGTTGCTGCACTTGTGCCTCATCTTCCAACCGCGCGCGTGTCGCTGCTGTTTCAGCATCAGATAGCTGAGCCGTCTCACCAGTCGGCACGACGTTGATATTCGGATATTTGCCAGAATTTTTGGGTGAAGTACTCGGCTCCTCGCCCACACTTGCGGACGCGGCTGTAGAATCGTTTGCACTGGAAACTGGAACAGCCTGGTCAATTGTGTTTGACGCACAGCCTTGTACCAAACCAATACACATCGAAAATATGCCGAACTGAATATACTTTTGTAGAGTGCGAAACTGCATTGCTTGATCTGTCATAATAATAAACACTGCCAATGGATAATTGTAAGCCTATCCTATTGAGCGCATAATATGTCAATAAAGTGCTAGGCGGAGGATCGCAAACAGTGAGCCAAGACAAAAGCGGTGAAAAAGACGCTGGTAAGAAGCTGTTGGAGCCCTTTCTTGTAAAAGACCCCGACGCTTTCACGGTTAATCTGGCACGCGCTATCGAAGCAGCGGGAAAGGCAGCTTCGGCTTGGCTTGCCCCTCGTGAAAACGGCGCAAAGCTAGACAATTCCGCTGAGCCTATGGTTGAAATTGCCAAAACCATGGCTTCAGTCACCGAATACTGGCTATCTGACCCGCGCCGCACACTGGAAGCGCAAACGCAATTGTTTTCAAAGTTCATGCAGGTTTGGAGCAATTCACTTCAAAAAATATCCGGCGATGAAGTGGCCGACATTGTTGTGCCAGCGAAAGGTGACAAACGGTTCAACGATCATGACTGGACCGACAATTCGTTTTTTGATTTTCTCAAGCAAACCTATTTGATCACCTCAAATTGGGCTGTCGATCTTGTCGCCCAAACGGAAGGGCTGGATGATCACACGCGCCAAAAAGCCGATTTTTATGTGAAAATGACCTCAAACGCCTTCTCACCGTCGAATTTTGTCCTCACCAATCCCGAGCTTTATAAAGAAATGATTGCCAGCAATGGCGAAAACTTAGCTTCAGGCATGGCCATGATGGCGCAAGACATCGCCGCCGGTCACGGTGACTTAAAAATTCGCCAAGTTGACGACACTGCATTTGCCATTGGCGAAAATATTGCAACAACACCTGGCAAAGTGATCGCACGTTCTGATATCGCCGAGATCATCCAGTACTCGCCGACAACGAAAAAAGTATTGAAACGCCCGCTGTTGATTTGCCCACCTTGGATCAACAAATTTTATGTGCTCGATTTGAATCAAGAAAAATCATTCATCAAATGGGCCGTTGACCAAGGCCAAACGGTATTTGTGATGTCGTGGGTCAATCCGGAACAGCGACACGCTTTGAAGAATTGGGACAACTATATCCGCGAGGGTTTGCAGTTTGCACTCGATGCAATCGAATCGTCGACAGGCGAGCGCCAAGTGAACGCGCTTGGCTATTGTGTTGGCGGAACGCTACTCTCCGGCGCACTGGCACTTTTTGCGCGTGAAAACGAGACGCGTATCGCCTCAGCCTCGCTTTTAACAACCCAGGTCGATTTCACCTATGCCGGCGATTTAATGGTGTTTGTCGATGAACCGCAAATCGCAGCACTCGAGAAAGCGATGCACACCACGGGCTATCTTGAAGGCACCAAGATGGCGACGGCCTTTAATATGCTGCGCTCTAACGAGCTTATCTGGTCTTACGTCGTCAACAATTACCTTAAAGGCAAACAGCCGAGCGCTTTTGATCTTTTATATTGGAATGCCGACGCAACCCGCATGACGGCGGCCAATCATTCCTTTTATTTACGCAAATGCTATTTGGAAAACACGCTTACCACCGGACAAATGGTCCTAGGCGGTTCACCGGTCCACTTAAGCGACGTAAAAATCCCCATCTTCAGCGTCGCTACCCGCGAAGATCACATCGCACCGGCAAAGTCAGTGTTTCATGGCTGCCGCTTTTTCGGAACCACTGTGAACTTCGTGCTGGCAGGTTCTGGTCACATCGCGGGCGTAGTCAATCCACCCACGAAAACCAAATATCAATACTGGACAGGTGGCCCACCAGTCGGCGATCTTCAAACTTGGTTGGAGAGCGCAAGCGAAGTACCTGGGTCTTGGTGGCCACTTTGGTTTGATTGGATTAAACAGCAAGACGCAACATTGGTGGACGCAAGAGAGCCCGGCGGAACAACCTTAACGCCGCTCTGCGATGCGCCTGGAACTTACGTCAAAGTGAGGATCTAAAGCTGCAATCACGTCGTGTCACACCATTAGAACATTCGTGATCAAAGTAAACTTTAACCCAGACCAAAGACTATAGATCTTTTCATGGTTTCGCCTCATTTCTTAACTAGCAAAAATCTTGCGGGTTTCATCTGAATCGCCTATGGGGGGCGCCAGTTCATCCTGACAGGTAGGGTAAGCGAGACCGGAATACCGGTCCAAGAATTAGAAACGGGTACGGGATTGAACCGAATATCGGCTCATTACAGGCGTTTTTTGTCTACAACAGCACATGCTTTGCCTGTGGCTGCAGCCCTTTTTTTAGTTTCTTGCACGTCAACGGGTTCGAGCCTTGATGTAGCAAGCGCCAGTCTACAACCATCTCTAACGGCGCCAGCGCCAACAAATACGCAGCAATTGGCCGCAAATGGCGTGGTCACAACTGCAGCAGCGCAGAACACACCGGCGACAACGCTGGGCTTGAACACCGAACAACAGCCACCTGTGCCCACATCCGGCGCTGATCTTGCCGCAACAGCGCCAAGCACCCAATTAGACAGCAACTCAAAGTTGGTTGCAGCAGCAGCATTGGCTGCATCGTCAAATTCAACTTTGGCAACGCCTGCCCCCAACAGCCCAGTGGTTGTAGCCACTGCCCCTCCAGCCACTGCCCCTGCAGTTGCACCTGTGATTGCCACTGCTGATCCTTCAGCGCAAAATTTGGTCGCACCCGTCGCCGTTGCACCTGCGCCACTCGCGCCTCCATCGGATCAAGCCTTAAAACAACAAGCTGCGACCGCAGTTGCCACAAATCAGGCTGAAGTGCCGCCTGCAAACGGTGCGGTTCTAACCTCAGCACCCGCGCAACAAATTTTAACAGCAGCACCCGCTGAACCAGCGCCTGTGAAAAAGAAGACATTGTTTGATTCTCTATTTGCGTCCAACAAAAAACCAACAACACCCAGTGCGGTAGCCGTGACACCGGAGCCAACGCAGCTGGCTCTCGCCGCACCAACACCATCGCCAGTCACAAAAGCCAAAGTGACAGTCGAGCCAGTGCTGCAACCAGCCAAACTCGACTTGACCAAATTGGAAGAACCGCAATCGAGCGCGTCCGACGATGTGTCGGTTGCGAACAATGGCGAGTTGCCGGGGGTTCGCAAGGGCGCGTTGTTTGAAATTAAACGGCGCGACTCGATACAAGACGACACAGACGTCGATATTGGCGAGACTGATTCTGGTCCCATCTTGTTAGCGTCGGCAGCGGGGTTGGCACGCCTCGCCCCCAATGGCTTGAAAGTACAGCGCGAAAGCGTCGACGTTGCATGTCTAAAACCGCAACTTGTTAAGATTTTGAAAAAAATTGAAGCTCACTATAGCAGCGCTGTTGTTGTAACATCCGGCTTTAGAAGTCCAACGTACAACAGACGCGTGCGCGGTGCGAAAAATTCCCTTCATATGTTCTGTGCAGCAGCCGATATTCAAGTCGTAGGTGTCGGCAAATGGGAATTGGCGCGTTATGCGCGCTCCATGCAAGGCCGCGGCGGGGTTGGCACTTATTGCCATACTGATTCCATCCATATTGATGTTGGACCGGATCGTGATTGGAATTGGCGTTGCTCGCGACGCAAATAGTCAGCTTGATTTCGACTAATAAAAAATATTTCGAAAAAACTGAAAAAATCATCACCTTACGGGGTTGCGACTTTCAAACTTCCTGACTATAGAAGCCGCACCGTGCGCCCTTCGTCTATCGGTTAGGACGCCAGGTTTTCATCCTGGTAAGAGGGGTTCGACTCCCCTAGGGCGTACCACTCTCTTTTGACAATTCGACAGCAATAGACCGCTCAATGCGGTCCGTTTGCGTCGAAGAGTGTCAAAATTAGGCTGAGTGCCAAAGCTGACATTGTCAGGCCAATTAAAACATCCAGCACCTGCCAAGAACGCGGCTTCTCAAAAATCGGGCGCAGCAACCGTGCGCCATAACCAAGACCAAAGAACCAAACAAATGAGGACAGCGCAGCGCCAACGCCGTAGGCAATTCTGGCTTGCCCCTCATAACGCGCCGACAGACTACCCAGCAAAACCACAGTATCCAAATATACATGTGGGTTTAAGAACGTAAAAGCCAGACATGCAGCAATCGCAGCTGCTAGCGATGTTTGTTCGCCCGTTACCGTCAGTGACTCAGAGTGAAACGCCCGTGCAAATGCTTTCAACGCATATGCCGCCAAAAACAGCACACCACCGAAGGTGACCCATTTTACCAGCATAGGATTGCCGGAAATAAACCGGCCAAGCCCTGCCACGCCGACAACAATCAAAAGCGCATCAGACAGTGCGCATATCAGACAAAGAACGAAAACATGCTGCTTCAGTAATCCTTGTCGAAGGATAAATGCGTTTTGCGCGCCGATGGCAATGATGAGGGAGGCTCCGAGGAAAAACCCCGATAGAAATGCTGCTGTCATACAGCAATCGTAGCAGCCTAATTTTGGACTGCAACCCGGCCTGTGATATAATCAAAGATCGCCCGCCGGATAGTCGGGTCTTGCAGTTTTTCCACCGGAAGGAAGAAGGTCACGCCGCCTTCTTTCGCAAGGACAATCGATCCGTTGACTTCCTCAATGCGGTCAAAGCTAGACCAAAGAAAGCGCTCAAAACTATCACCTGCAATAGCGGTCAACGCTTTATCGTCAAAGGCAAATGTCTTACGGCCGGGTTTGGCGTCTGGCAGCAAATGCTTTGCCCCGACATGATCAGCAATGCGGTGCCAGTCATTATCTGTGACCTCAACACTAAATTCTGTAATCATCAAAACACCTGCGCTCAAAAAACCTTGCTGTGTGATAGGGGTAAGCCGTGTACCATTTCAGAAAAGTTTCATTTGCCCTTGGCCAGCAGACTTCTTTGGAAGCGTGGTTTGCGCAGGGTTTACCGGATCGTTTAAATTGATTCGATCTTGGATGTCCGCTGCTGTATTGGCAACTTTATTGACTTTATCCGAAATCGGGATCCATTCGAAAAAGTCATTTTCAACAGCTTGAAACAAATCCACCACTTGCTGCGGTTCATAGGTTCGGCAATCGAGCCAGCGCTCATAATGTTCAGGGTTTATGACCACTGGCAGGCGATCATGAATGGGCATAAAAGCTGAATTGGACTCAGTGGTGATGATCGCGCCCGTATCAATCTCAGATCCGTCAGCTGACAAATAAGTTTCCATAACGCCCGCAAAGGTCACCAAACCACCGTCGCGCGGGCGCACCAAATACGGTTGAGATTTTTTATCGCCGGTGCGTTTCCACTCATAAAATCCCGATGCGGGAACCAGCGAACGGCGATGGCGAATGGCAGCCTTGAACGAATTTTTTTCTAAAATAGATTCAGAACGTGCATTGAGTAACAGTGGAAACGTCTTGATGTCTTTGACCCAAGACGGAATCAGCCCCCAACGAACCAACATCGAAATGCGGCTCGGCAGATTTGAACCAGGTTCGGACCGAGGGCCCTGCATCACCATCAAAATTGGCTGCGTAGGCGCAATATTGTAGCGCGCGGGAAAATCTTCCAAATCATAGAGCGACATCAGTTCAGCAACTTCAGCAGGCGTGATTGTGATGAAGAACCGGCCGCACATGATGTGTTACAGGCTCAATGGCAAAATAAACGGCACGTTCTCAAAACAATCCACACCGCGCCCGATTGATTTGATAGCATCCACCATCCGGCCTTTGCGGCCCAAAATATCATCAGCCATCGAAACAAGCAGAATATTGGGCGTTGCCGATGGCGAGCGGCGGCGCAATTCTTGCGCTAATGCAATTTCGTCAAGCTCTGGGTTGAGATGCATAGCTGAAATATAAGCGCCCGCTGTCGAGCGCGAAACGCCCGCATAACAATGCACCACCATTGGCGCTGCCTGATCCCAATCACTAGCGAATCGTAGAATCTCATGGACATGGGTTTGCGCCGGTGAAACCAAGCCTTCTTTCGGTTCGGTAATGTCATTAAAACCGAGAAACAAATACTGGTCACGCGCAATATTCTTCGGCCGCTCAACCTTGGTTGCGGCATTGATCAATGTCAGCACGCGCCCAGCATTGTGCGATTCTGCAATCTCGGCCAGTCGCGACAGCGGTGTTA
>JBGTAU010000155.1:0-1686 GCA_041749675.1 Rhizobiaceae bacterium
TGTGAAGACAGTTTCTAGGGCATTCCACGTGTTAGCGTGTTCTTCAATTCACTGGAGAAAGTTATGCACGTGCGATTGTTCTTGGCTGTCATTATAGGTTTCGTTGCATTTTTGGTTTCACCAGCTTTTGCAGGCGAACTCACGGACCCAGAGGTGCGCGATTACACCAAGGCACTGATCTACGCGCCGGACGAAGGCTTTGAGGCAGCGCTTGATGCGTTGGTTGCGCGTGGTAATAAAGATGTTGTTGCGGGCTTGATCGTCACCATGCGCTACCGTGACAGCGACGCGCGTTTGGCCGCCGCGATTTCTAAATTAACCGGCGCGAAAATCAACAGTTGGAATGATGCGATGCTCTGGCAAGAAGAGCATCCAGAAGTGAAGCCTCACCCGAGTTTTCGCGCCTACAGCGAAGAATTATTTGCGCAGATTGATCCACGGTTTACGCGCTTTATCGGCACTGACAAAACCGATCCGGCCAAGATGAAAATTCGGCTGGAAGAAATTGTCTGGGGCGGCGTCCATGTCGATGGTATTCCCGCGCTCGACGATCCAAAACTGATCACTGCAAAAGCGGCGGACTATCTGCGCGACAATGATTTGGTGTTCGGCGTATCAATCAAAGGCGATAACCGTGCCTATCCGCTGCGCATTATGGGTTGGCATGAAATGTTCAACGATACGATCGGAGGTGTGCCGGTCGCACTTGCCTATTGTACGCTGTGTGGATCGGGAATCTTGTTTGAGACCAAGTTGCCAGCTCGTGAAAAACCGTTGATTTTTGGCTCATCTGGCATGTTGTATCGCTCTAACAAGCTCATGTTTGACCGCGAGACGGATAGTCTTTGGAACCAGTTCACCGGGGAGCCGGTTTCTGGCAAGCTCGTTAACAGTGGTATTAAACTTAAGATCAGGCCAGTGACGATTACGTCGTGGAAAAATTGGCTGGCCAGCCATGGCGACACCAAAGTGTTATCGCTCGATACCGGCTTTAAGCGCGATTATGGGTCCGGTGTCGTCTATCAAGATTATTTCTCCAGCCCCGATTTGATGTTCCCGACTGCGGTGCGTGATGAAAGCCAGTTGAAGCGCAAAGACTATGTTTTTGGTATGCGTGAACTCAACGTCGCGCGGGCATGGCCAGTCGATGCGTTTTCCAAGAAGCCTGTGATCAATGATAAATTCAATGGCCGCAATGTGGTTCTCATTGGCGATGCAATGACGCGCACGGTGCGGGCTTATGAGCGAGGCGAGCAGACATTTTCGGTTGGCAATGGCCCTGACTTTTTGAATGCTGGCAAAGACCGATGGGCAATCACAGAGGATGAACTCATCGCCCCGGACGGCGCCAAGCTAGCTCGGGTTTCCGGTCATGTGGCCTATTGGTTTGCGTGGGATGGGTATTTAGGCGCGAGTTCGACACTGTACAGTGAAAGTGCGTCTGCAAATTGATGGTTTGCGGCAATGTTGGAAAAAGGCTTCGCACATTCTGTGCGGCTATGTGGTGAGCCGTCTTCTCCCCATGTCTTTCATGGGGAGAAGATGCCGACAGGCAGATGAGGGGGGGAATGGCTTATGCATGTTGATGATAGTGACAAAGGTCGCTTTAAATAGCACCGTGCCGTGAAATCGTCCCTCATCTGCCTGTCGGCATCTTCTCCCCGCAGGAGATGCGGGGAGAAGACG
>JBGTAU010000156.1:0-1841 GCA_041749675.1 Rhizobiaceae bacterium
CGCATTAGAGACTACCGTGGACGCGCACACCTCTTCGCCATTGTCGAGCACAACGCCGACACTGCGCCCGTTTTTCACCAGTACTTTATCGACACCGGCATTGGTGCGGATAGTGCCGCCGGACTCTACGAATGAGGACGCCAAGGCTTTGGTGATCGATCCCATGCCGCCGCGCGCGTATCCCCAAGCTCCCACCGAGCCATCCACATCGCCCATATAGTGATGCAGCAGCACATAGGCGGTTCCCGGCGACATTGGGCCGAGCGCCGTGCCAATGATCCCTGAAATAGCAAGATAGGCCTTGATGACATCCGTCTCGAAATACTCATCAAGGAAATCAGAAATTGACATGGTCCAAAAGCGCAACGTGCGTGCCATCTCCTGTGGTCCCAGCCCGCCGAATTTTTTAGCAAGATAGAGAAGCTCGCCAATATCGGTCGGTTTGAAACTGGTGGGATCAGCCGCTTGGCGCATTAACAACGGCTGGATGAAGCGGCACTGGCGCGTTACATCACGCGCATAACGCTCGTAAGATTCTGCATCGCGCATTGAAAACCGCGCAAACTCGCGCCTGTGGGCATGATGATCACGATAACTTGCCAGATAATCTCCATCGCGCGTGAGCACGGCCCCACCTTCATAAGCGATCACCTGTAACCCGTGCCGCGGCAATTCAAGGTCGCGCATAATTTCTGATCGGAACAGCGAGCACACATAGGAGCAGTTCGAATAAGTGAAGCCCGGCGTCAATTCTCGGCTTACAGCCGCCCCACCTACCCAATCATTCTTCTCGACCACAAGCACATTCAGTCCCGCTTTTTGCAGGTAGCATGCGTTGACCAGACCATTGTGTCCGGCACCAATTACTATGGCATCAAAGGCTCGATTGTCAGCCATGGCATTCCTCAGACCATGAGATAAAACTGACATTAGCTTACCCATTTTGAATGAACATTCAACATAAATCTATTGCGATTCATCAACAGGACGATAAAGTGAGCTTGTCTGAAAAGAGGCGGGAGGCGTGCACCATGACGCATGACGAAATTGAATATGACACCAGCGCTATGCTATTTCTGGAGGCTCTGTGGGGCGAGGGTTACTTGTCTCCAGGTGGTGCCGATGAGGTGGACCGGGTGGTCGCAGGTCTCGAACTCGACGGCAAAAGCGGGGTGGATATAGGCTGTGGTTCAGGTGGCATTACAGCCCATTTGATCACGCGTCATAATGCTGCGCACATGACAGGTTTTGACGTTGAATTGCCGGTCCTTGACGCTGCGCAGGCATTGGCCGCACGGAGAGGCCTTAGCGATAGACTGAATTTTGTTCACGCAAAGCCGGGGCGCTTGCCTTTTATGGATGGCATTTTCGATTTCGTCTTTTCCAAGGATGCTATGTTACATGTACCCGACAAATATGCCTTGTTTGCCGATCTATTTCGCATCCTGAAACCCGGCGGATTTATTGCGGCCAGCGATTGGTTGACATCGCATGATGGCGAGCCGTCTGAGCTGATGAAAACCTATATTGCCTCTGAAGGCCTCAGCTTTCACATGCATTCACCGGAGTGGTATAAAGATGCCTTGCAATCCGCCGGCTTCATCGATGTTCGTACGACGGATCGCAACAGCTGGTACCGAGACGAAGCCACGCGCGAACTTGCGCGCCTGGAAGGGGAATTCGGTCAGGAACTTGCCACACGTGTTGGAGCTGAATACGTTGCCAAAAACATTAAGACTTGGAAAATGATGAAGTTGGTGCTGGATAGCGGTTAACACCGCCCAAACCATCTGTTCGCAATGAAACCTTTACGCTAAAGTTTGGTCTAGAATGCACACAAT
>JBGTAU010000157.1:0-3174 GCA_041749675.1 Rhizobiaceae bacterium
ATTGATAAACCTTGTTTGTTTGGTGGATATTATCCAAATACAATTACCATTTGACGGACTTTGGTCTGTATCTGGGTCCCACTTTCGAGATCGAGCTGCTCACAATGCATGACCGTGGAAACGACATTGTTATATCTGCACACAAACAAATGGTCGATTTGAACGGATGAATGTTTTAGAACGCTATGTCTTAAGACGGGTATTGCTGCAGGCATCTGCCGCAACAGCCGCGTCTTTGGGTATTGTTTGGACCATTCAGGCACTGACAAAAGTCAACTTGGTGACCGACAGCGGGCAATCGACAGGAGCATTCTTATTCTTAGCCACATTACTGCTACCCGCCATCATACCGATCGTCCTGCCATTCGCCGTATTAATCGCGACGACCAATAGTTTGAATGGTTTGAACATTGATTCGGAATTGACTGTTATCCACGCCGCCGGCGCTCCAAGAAGTTCAGTCTTCAAACCTATACTTTTTGTCGCCTTGGTCGCCTCTTTTTTCACTGTTTTATCAGGCAGTTTGATAGAACCTTACGCGCGGCAAAAAGCCCGATCACTGGTCGCAGAAGCGCGCGCGGATTTGATTACACTTGTAATTCAGGAAGGAGCTTTCAAAAAAATTGATGACAATATTTACATGCAAGTCGCCAAGCGATTGCCCAATGGGTTGCTCGGCGGGTTGTTTATCGCCGATTCTCGCGATCAAAAATCTGATTTAACATACTATGCCCGCGAAGGCGCAGTCGTGCGCGATGCAGACAACAGCCTATTGGTCATGAAAGATGGTGAAATCCATAGTCGCAACGTTTCAAATGGTCAGCTTTCAGTTATTAGATTTTCGTCTTATGCATTTGATTTGTCACAGTTTACAGCCACCGCCAATACACCAACTCTTTTTCCCAAAGATCAAACCACCGCGTACCTTTTAGCGCCGGATTTAAACGATAAATTTTTTCAACAAAATCCAAACCTCTTCTCTGCTGAACTGCATAAGCGAGCCACAGAATGGCTCTACCCGATTGCGTTTACCCTGATAGGCATAGCTATTTGCGGGATGGCGCGTTCGCACCGCGACAATCCATTGTTTCTAACTTTTAACGCCATAAGCCTCGCGTTTGCATTGCGTTGGCTTGGATTGCTTGCGGAAGATATGGCTGAAAAAACCAATTGGGGCTATTTTTTCGTGTACCTTGTGCCGCTCGCAGGAATAGCGCTTTCTATGTGGTTTATTTATCAAAACCGCACGCTGGCCCATTCGAAAAATAATCGGCTATCTAGTGAAACACTCATCGAATTTTTAAGTGATATTGCTGCTCGCCTCAACAAACGTTTTTCCGCTCTTCGTCAGCGCAACGATGGAGGCGCCTCATGATTGGCTGGACACTGTCAATATACTTTGCAAAGCGCTATCTGATCACCGTTGCGTGGTTTTTAACTGCGATTTCCGCGTTGATTTTTATCGCTGACTTTACGCAGCTCAGTGACCGGTTTGGTGGAATGGATGGCTTCTCTCTTAGCCTTGGTTTGAAAATTGCCGGGTTGCGCTTTTTAATGATAATACAACAGGCCTTGCCGTTTATTGGTTTGTTTGCCAGCATGGCCGTACTGATCCAATTGAACCGCAAGTATGAATTGGTTGTGGCGCGCTCGGCAGGTCTTTCTGCATGGCAGTTCTTAGCACCTCTCTGTGTAGGAGCATTTCTTTTTGGTCTTGCTGCCGTTGTTTTTATTAACCCATTGGCGGCGCGGGGATTTGCGCTCGGCGAAGAGTACCAAGCTGGGTTAACGTCAAAATCAACCGGTGCGTCAGATGCACTTCAAGTACCTTGGATACGTCAATTTAGCCCAAGCGGAGATGTAATCATCGGGGCAAAATCTGTACTTAATCAAGGAACCGTTTTGGTTAGTCCTGTGTTTATACTACTTGATGCCAATGGCTTGATTGACAAACGTATTGATGCTGCAAGCGCTACGCTCGGTGACAAGGTATGGTTGATATCCAATGCCACCCAAACAAAGCAGGGCGCTGTTTCAAACATCCTGCCTGAAGTTCGAATCGCCACCAATTTAACGCCTGCGTTGGTACAGGAACAATTTCTTTTGCCTGAAATGATTCCCGTGTTTGAACTGCCTAAAAAAATCGCAGTCGCCAAATCTCTGGGCTATTCTGCCAATAGTTTTGCCATGCAATTTCACTCAGTAATGGCCTTACCTGCACTTTTAGTGGTCATGACACTTATTGCAGCCACAGTTACCTTGAAATTCGTGCGTTTTGGACAGTCTGCCACTATGATTTTGGGTGGTATATTGGCGGGCTTCATGCTTTATGTCGTTTCGGTTTTGGTCAAGGCATTTGGCGGAGCCGGAATCGTGCCGCCCGTTGTGGCTGCGTGGATCCCGGTTTTGTTAGCCTTTTTATTTGGGGTATCCTTCCTGTTGCATAAGGAGGACGGTTAGTTGAGCGGGTCTGTGGCAAACATAACGCCAGTCAGATAGGTGGTTGCTTTGACCGCCTCGACCGCGCTCGCCTGTATTTTGATGGCGGCTTCGTCCGGTACTGTCCAAGCGCAAACGATAGATCCATTGGTTGCTGGCTACAAAGCCTCACCAAACGCGCGACTGCTGTTGGTCTCAGATGAGTTAATTTACGACAACGACAATCAAAAAATCATCGCGGAAGGCGGCGTTCAAATTGATTATGACGGCAATAAGCTTGTCGCTAAGAAAGTTGTTTATGATCAACGCACCAGTCGCTTGATGGCGGTTGGCAATGTTGAGATCGTCGAAAGGGATGGCAATCGTATTTATGCTGAGAATATCGATATCACCGATGATTTCCGCGATGGCTTCGTCAATGCCTTGCGGGTTGAAACAATCGATAATACGCGGTTTGCGGCTGAAAGTGCGGAGCGCACGGGCGGCAATATAACGACGTTTAATCAGGGTGTTTATACTGCGTGCGAGCCATGTCGCGATCAACCTGAAAAAGCGCCGATATGGCAGATCAAGTCTCGTAAAATCATATGGAACGGCGAAAAGAAGACCGTACGTTTTGAAGGTGCGCGTTTTGAATTATTTGGCATGCCCATTGCCACCTTACCCGCTTTTGAGATCGCTGATCCTACTGTCAAACGCAAAACTGGTTTCCTGATACCCGGAATCGAATATAAG
>JBGTAU010000158.1:0-2969 GCA_041749675.1 Rhizobiaceae bacterium
CGAGAGCTAAAATTACAGTGTGGCATATCGTATGCCATACTGCAGAATGCGAGCAACAGAAAATGCAAAAACCGTATAAAGTGCTTCGAGGCTTGCCTCAAAGCGAGCGTGATCCTAATCGGCATGTCATATCATTGGATATTGAATGCAGGTGCTCGCTATAGGCATAGCTTACCTTATAAAACAAAAAAGCGCACCGAAGTGCGCTTCTTAGACCGTAAGCGAAAAGCAATCAGCTAGCGAAGGCAGCACTCAAAGTTTCTTCGCGCTGCAGCACCGCAAACTCGATGGCTATACCATCTTCAAAATGACGAACCACTTGTCCACGCATAGTGCCAAGTGTCACTTGCGTACCGATAGCCGGTTTAACGCTAATCTCAACGGCACCGCCTGAAAGGGAAAGATCGACAATTCGACATTCATATTGACGTCCATCATTTAAGCTGAGGACCGTCATCGGATTGCTTGGCGAAACACGATCATGACGGCGATCTTCTGGCAAGTCGAGTTCGTGCCGGTTCGCCAGCCAAGTCAATTGAGCCGCGAGTTTATCTTTCTTGCGCTCAGAAGCAAGAATTGTCATGCCAAAGCCATTTTCGTCCGTGCGGGTCAATACGCCTTCAACACGGCCAATATGATCGATATATGCAATGACCTTTTCGCCAGGTTCGCCAATGAATTCTGCGAGCAACTGTGCATTTCCAGGCGACATATCGATCACTTGGCAGGGATGCTCAGTGCGGTCTTCCAGCATGTAACGCCCAAACAGCTTCACATTCACGCGCTGAAAGTCGCGACGGTCACTGTTGTTTGCTAATGCGCTCATGATATTTGCCGCTCTGTATCGAGGTGTGTTGGTAGGGCCTCAATGAGCAAAGTACGAAAGTTCCATTAACAAGTGGTAACTATAGCGTGCACAATATGAGTAAATTTAACGGTCTACACGTCCGCCATCAATGACCGTTAAATGCCCCATCCGCTTGCCCGTGAACACCGACGGGTGCTCATGGCCTGATCGGTTGTGCAACTCGTTCAGGCTTGGACGAATGGAAGGCACTTGAACGCTCGGTCGGTTGTTAAGGAACACATATTCTTTTTCAGGGTCAATCACGCGCACAGATGTAACCCTGCAATCAACTATAATGTCAGAACCAAGCCAAAATGGTTTCTCCTTGGCGAATATCGCGCCAAAAAGCCTTTGGCTTTCGCCTTCGCCGTCCAAAGGCAGAAAAATGCAATCAAAGCTGAGCGTCCGGCGCTGTTTGCTTGTCCCTTCAAAGGTGATCATTGAAACCGCCTTTTCGTTGAAACACGACTGAATGAGCCGACGTACAATACTTAAGTCCGTGGCACAAAACAGCGAGTAGAAAGTGAAGTTCTTCAACTCGCGTCCAAAAATGGCACACACCCGCGTTCCGGACAGTCGAAAAGTTGCATCATCACGTAAGCCATTTTCAAGGATAAATGTATCAGCCAGCGTTGAGCGAATATCCATTGGCTCAATTTCACTGCGCTTGGGAGCAGGGCGACCGTTTCGCAAGCGGTTCCAGTACAAAAATAGCTCTGAAATGCGGTGATGTTCCAATTTATCTGCCCTGCTTTTTTCAAACGCCGACTGTCCCGTTTTGACACAGAGATTCGATGTTCGATGTTTCCTTCATGAGGGCACTGCAGGATGTATGCCAGCCAAAGTCGCGTGACGGAAAAGGTTATCAACGTCCCAATCCCGTTAAGGTTAACAACTGGTTTAGATTGCACAGAAGGCAACTCTATGAGACAAACGGCTATTCCACGAAGCCGTTGGCTTTGCAGCACAAAATGACTTAGAGTTTTCTCTCGGGGGAGAGTAGGGACTCAACCAGGCCGCCGAAAGCAATTGCTTTCAGCGGCCTTTTTTTTAACCATTTGTGCAAGCTAACTGCAAAAATAGCGAGATTTAAGCTTTGGAACAGAACCAAAATTATCAAGACCATGTAAGTCGAGAGCATCAGCCGATTTTCAACTTATCATTCATCGTTTTGATTTTTATCGCGATTTGCTGCGCCATTCATGTCGTACGAGAATATCTTTTAACGCTGGATCAAAACTTTCTTGTGATGGTGAATGGGGCTTTTATACCCGCCCGCTACAGCCCATTTCATGTTTTTGAATTAGCCTCAATAACAAGCCCCGTGACCTATTCATTTATCCACGGAAGCTGGTCACATTTGCTTATTAATTGCTTGTGGCTCGCCGTATTTGGCAGCCCTTTGGCCAATACAATTGGGAAAATTCGGTTCGTTGGTTTTTGGATTTTGTGTTCAATCGCATCTGCCGCCTTTCATTATTATGGTCAACCCACCGATGTGACCCCCATGATTGGCGCGTCAGGCGCCGTTGCTGGGTTCATGGGTGCGGCGGCACGATTTGGCTTTTCCATGAACCGTCAAGTTGGCTCCAGTCGCTTTCAAGATCGCTTGCCACCATTCGCATCAGTTTTCTCAAACCGGTCAGTGCTGACATTTCTAGCACTTTTCCTTGTGACCAACTTGCTTATTGGCACAGGTCAATTCCAAGGCCTTGGAACCGCTATTGCTTGGCAAGCGCACATAGGTGGAATTCTTGCTGGCTTTTTGCTCATCCCGTTGTTTTTGCCATCGAAATTTATTCGTTAGACAGTACAAATTTTTCGCTTGAAATTGCGTCCATCGAAGCGCAACTTTAACGTCTGTCAGCTGCATTTGCGGCAAATCTCTTGACGCAAATCGCAGTAATGATTGGCAGATGGGAGAGAAACATGCTTGTCAAATCTATATTGGCCGAAAAAGGCAACGAAGTGCTGACTATCGAGGCATCTGCAACTGTCTCGGATGCTGTGCATACATTGGCAAAAAACCGTATCGGCGCACTTGTCGTCACCGATGCACACGGCAGTATTCGTGGCATCCTCTCTGAACGAGATATTATTCGACATATTTCAGAAGACGGCA
>JBGTAU010000159.1:0-3544 GCA_041749675.1 Rhizobiaceae bacterium
ACATGGTGCCGGAACGCTGATTGTGCCTTAGGCTTTCAGCTTTTGCGCTAAATGGTCACCCAAACGGTGCGCTAATGCCGTCAATGTCGTTGTTGGATTACATTGACCCGATGTCACAAACACGGATGATCCACCAATATAGAGATTGTCCATGCCATGCACTTTGCAACCGGCATCGACCACACTGGTTTTCACATCTGTGCCCATGCGTGTGCCGCCCATATGGTGATGACCGGCAATTTCTTGATCGTCTGGATAGGTGTTGCCATTGAGTACCCAGTCTTCAAAGCGCAATCTTCCCAAGTCCATATTGGCTAAAGTCTCGCCGAAAAGGCGCAAGCCTTCGACCAATGTTTTTCGCTCTAATTCACCCTTGGTCCAATGGAGTACCATGCGTGGTACACCCGCTGCGTCGCGATCAGTTTCTGACAGAGTGATATGATTCGCCTCATAGGGAGCCTGCTCCCATCCAACGTAAATCTGCGCACCACACCGCAAATGAGCGCCTAAACCACCCGCGATCCATTCGGAAACGGACGGCGCATAGCACGCAAGATCGGCGACCATTCCCTTCATGCCTTTGTACGGCGTATGGATCATGCGAGCACCAAAATTCATGATGCCAAGCCGCTGCATCGCAGCTGGTGATGGCGAGAAAAATGCTTCATCATCCTTATCAAATTCAAATGCGGAAGCATCAAATAAGAGTGCATCCGCCGGCTCAAATTGCGGGTGCTCCATCCAATATTTTCCCAGCGCCTGCGCATGCGGCACGACGCCACCATCGGATTGATCGTTGGACCATAGCAAAAGGCGCGAGTTTTCTAACCCCCCTGTGCAAAGAACAAAGGTATCAACCTCGATGGACCCAGACGCTTGCCCCCGAGACCAAAGATGAGCACTGGTCACACGTTTTCCGTCACCTTTCAGATCCGTCACCATCGTATTGAGCACAAGCGCGATCAATTTTGATGCTTCGATATCTTTCTTGTATTTGTCGCCGACATGAACAGCAGGGCTTTTGATCAGCTGGATCCAATCAATATCTTCACTGACTGGTTTATTGGGTCGGAAATCAACAAGTTCTAACATTGTTCGGGTGACATCAAAATAAGGTTCAATGTCTGCACGCGATATTGGCCAGCCGGAATTTGGAATCCAATCGCGCTTTTCAAAATCATGCGCATCCAAAACTCGGCACCAGCCCGCCCAATGATTGCTCGAGCCACCGAGATAGCGAAGGCGTGAAATATCTAGGTCAAAATAGAAATCGCCGTCGACTTTGCCTTGATAAAATTCCTGACTTTCCGCCGTAAACTCATCAGAGCCCGCCTCAATCATCACCACAGGCACACCCGCATGTGCAAGCTGCAAAGCAATCGCCATGCCCGCCGGCCCCGTGCCAATGATGCACACTTTCGCTGGATGGGCAGCGGCGCGATACGTGTTGATGTCTGCAAATATCAAGACAGATCACTCTTTTTCAACAGCCAGCGCCCTGTAATTACGGTTTCATTGTCGTCGGCGGAGGCACTTGCTGGTGCGTTTTTTTTCAACCGCAAGAATGCCGCCAAAGTCAGAAAATACAAAAGCAGATGTCTGCGCTAGAGTGTAAATCTTGAACGAAATTCAACCATAAGCGACCCTTTATATGGGTTCATGTAGCATTAGACTTTAAATATTTAGCTAAATCAGTGGATTAATATCTCTTCGCATTACCGGATAACCATCAGGAAAATGATGCCAGCAACAATCAAAAGACAGCCAATCACTTCGAGCCGATTGATTTTTTCTTTGAAAACAAAAACAGATGTAGCAAACGCAAACAGCATCTCAATTTGCGCCAGAGCCTTCACCACGGCTGAGTTCTGCAATGTCATTGCGCTAAACCAACCCAGTGATGCTGCTGCTCCTACAATGCCAACGATCAGCGACGGTTTCCACGCCTTCGCAATCAATGAAAATTGTTCCGGCTCTTTGAAAAGCATCCAAATGAACATCACAAGTGTTTGAAACGAAATGGCAAAGCCTAGCGTCACAGCGGCCTGCATTAAGAAATTCGGCCCGCCAAGGGCGAGCGACGCCCCGCGGTAGGCGACGGCAGAGAGGCCAAACCCTGCGCCTGAAACCAACCCGATGATTGCCGTACGTTGTCCAAGTGAAGTGACCAGCGACGTCACTGACACTGCGCTGCGTGCCATGGAAATAAGCATCACACCAAACACGCAGATGGCGATCGCAACAATGGCCGCGGGGCTGATGGCTTCGCCTAGAAATAACAGACCAAACACCGCCGCTTGCGCAGGCTCCGTGCGCGAATAGGCCGTGCCAACCGCGAAGTTTCGAAACGAAAACAGATGCACCAATAAAAACGTCGCGGCGATTTGGCTTGGGGCTCCAATCATCATCCAAACAATAAATTTTATGGACAGCGGCGGAAAAGCATACCCCACTTGAAAATGCAGGATCGCAACAAGCGCTAACACAAACGGCATGCCAAAGCCGAAGCGCACAAAAGTTGCGCCGGTCGTTCCCATTCGGCCTTTCAGATATTTTTGCAGGCTTGGGCGAATGTTTTGCAAAAACGCTGCGATGAGCGTGATGGGTATCCAAAGAGACAAAATTGAAATCCGCTTTTTGTGCGCTAAAACCAACATGTAGAACGTGCGCTTTTTAATTTGGTATGGCATAGGCACATCATGAGTAAATCACAAGCACCAGCACGCGCCGATTTCGCCCACGTGAACACCTGGGTTTTTGATCTCGACAACACGCTTTATCCGCATCACTCCAATCTGTTTTCGCAAATTGATGTGAAGATGACGAGCTATGTCGAACAGCTGTTGAAGCTACCGCGCGATGAAGCGCGTCAGGTTCAAAAAAAGTTTTATCTGGAACATGGCACCACGCTCAAGGGCTTGATGATCCATCACAATATTGATCCTGATGATTTTCTCGAAAAAGTTCATGATATCGATTATTCATGGCTGGAGCCAAACTTGGCACTGGGCGACGCCATTAGGCAATTGAATGGGCGTAAGTTCATCTTCACCAACGGTGATCGCGGTCATGCGGAACGTGCGGCGCGACAGCTGGGTATCCTCGATCATTTTGAAGATATTTTCGATATCGTTGCCGCTGACTTAACGCCAAAGCCGGTGCGCGAAACCTATGATAAGTTTGTGGCGCGTCACAATGTTAACGGCGCAACGGCTGCAATGTTCGAAGATCTGGCGCGTAACCTTGTTGAGCCCAAAGCGCTCGGCATGAAAACAGTCCTGATTGTACCGCGCAACTTTGAAGCGGACTTCATCGAAACGTGGGAACATGACGGCCGGGATGATCATTACGTTGATCATGTAACCGATGATCTGACTGCGTTTTTGCAGAACGCAATCAAATAATCATTGGGTGAACCACTGCGTGGACCCGCGCTGTTTTCTACTTGCCCATCGTAATCAAAATTAGCACCACAAACATCGCGGGAACCGTCATCAAGGCCGGGACGATGAGGGCTGGATAACCAATATAAAATATCGCGACG
>JBGTAU010000160.1:0-3388 GCA_041749675.1 Rhizobiaceae bacterium
GTATTGATAACATCGTTGGAAACAACTTAGGCAACTATCTCTATGGCAGCGGCGGCAATGACTACATCCAAGGCCTCGGCGGTAATGACACCCTCAACGGCGGCGCTGGTGCCGACAAATTCCGCTTTACCACTGCGCTCAACGCCACCACTAACGTCGAGATAATTGCCGATTTTGCTCATGGCACTGACGATTTATGGCTCACAAAATCCATCTTCGCATCCATCGGCACAACACTGGATGCCACCGAGTTACGCCTCGGTACCGCCGCAACGGACGCCAATGATTTCATCATCTACAACAGCGCGACTGGACAGCTTTTCTATGACGCCAACGCCAATGCGCTAGGCGGCATGACACAGTTTGCGAGCGTGACTGCAGGGACTATGTTGGATGTGAGTGATTTTCTGATGGTTTGAATATCCCATCATCAGCATTTGCCGGCGGGCGGAGCAAAATGTGGGTTGGAAAAAGCCCGCGTTTTGTTGTGATGCTTTGTAACAACTCACGACAATCAATAACTATTACAACCCAAAAATAATTTCTCATCCCTCATTCATCTGGATGACGCCAATCCCTTAAAATTGATTTATCAAAGCTGTACTGCTGGGGCGCAGGAAGGCTTGTTACATGTCGCGAACAATCGCCAATCTCCTGCTTGTCGCTGCCGCAATTTGCTGGGGCACAGGCAATGTCGCTCAACAAACAGTGCTGGAGCACATTGGACCATTTTTAACGACAGCGCTAAAAAGTCTGATCGCCACAATTGTGATTCTGCCCTTTTGTTTGCGCGCAGAAACCGCACGAACAGCACTTGATGGTTCAGCACTATTGCTCGGCGTCACCGTTGTAGGCTCATTTGCAGCGGCCACAATCTTGATGCAAACTGCGTTTGGTCTAACCACTGTTACCAATGCCGGATTTCTCGTTAACACGGCAACAGTTTTAACCCCAATCATGGCGTGGGTTTTCTTAAGCCAACGACCCGCCAACACAATTTGGTTTGCTGCATTTGCAACGCTGCTCGGCGCTTTACTTATGGGCGGCGGACACATTGGCGCTTTGACAAACGGTGATTTACTGAGCCTTGCAGCGGCCATTTGCTTTGCCATTTGGATGATTTCTCTTGGGGAATTTGTAACGCGCTACGGACATTCTGGAACAATTACACTGGCGCAGTTTGCAGCCACTTCATTGATCTGCATGCCCTTGGCAATGGCATCGGAGCCAATTTCACGTTCAAGCATTTATGTAGCGATGCCTGAGCTTATGTATATTGGGATCGTTTCAACTGGCTGCGCATATTTGCTTCAAGCCATCGCACAACGCCACACATCGTCTTGTGAAGCCGCTGTTATTGTGAGTGCTGAAGCCATCTTTGGAGCAGCAACCGCGATGCTGATCCTAGGTGAAAAACTCAACACACAGCGCTCCGTTGGGGCCTGCTTAATCATTGCCAGCATCATTCTCGTGCAATTGCCAACCAAGCGCAGCGCCAAACTGAACAGCAACACCACCGACCTGCCATTGCTAACTCCCGGAGAATAACATGAAACGCGTCACACACTTTAAGGGCTACGATTCAATCGTGGAGTACGATCAAGAAAGCCAAACATTCGTCAGCAAGCCGCTAATCAACAAAGAGCAACAGCCCGCATCCGACCCTATCTTTTTTGTTGCAGTGGATACACAGGCGTCCAAGAGAATAAAGAAGCGACCGAAGCAAAAGTTGCTTAAACGCACGAAAAACTTAGCTGGGCAGCAAGCGGTGTTAATCGTCTAATTCAGACAACTCATCACTTGCAACAACGCTATCAGGCACATCTTTTGACAAATTGCTTTCAATCTTGCGCAGCAATTTGTTCAAGGCTTTTTGATCTTTTTTGTCCAGCCCCAAAAGCGCTTGCTTCTCTGTTTTGCGAATGGATTTTTCAATGCCAAAAATCACCTCGCGCCCTGCGTCAGTGAGGAAAATATTGGCTTGCCGTGCATCCGTTTCAGAGCCGCGCTTTTCAAGAAATCCTTGGGCTTGCAGCCGTGAAATCGTTTTAGTAACCGTCGGGGGACGAACCCCAATAATTGCCGCCAATGCACTGGGCGTTTGGCCATCAGTGCCTGCCAACGCCAGCATCAATTGATCTTGACCTGCATAAAGCTTTTTCTCCAAGAGCTTTACCGCGAGCGCTGTGCGCCCAAGCCGTGCCACCACTTGTACCTGCTGCATAATCTTGCGATCTTTTTTAGCCATTGCCGAAACCCCTTCTGGGCATTTGGAAGGTGCAAAGCAAATCGTCTTCGCGATCACTCAACACCTTGCATTCTACCAAACAATCCCCTTAGAGTCAGGCATTGTTTCCATTGTTGGAAGCCGACAAATAACTAGGTTTTGTGACAACCATGCGACTGTGGATAAAAGACCCCATTGCCATTCTTGCCGAAGGCGCGGAGAGCGGCATTATTGTTGAAGGTTCACGGATCGTCGAGTTGGTGCCCCGTGGAACCACGCCGCGATTTGACCAGATTTTCGATGCCTCGCGCCATGTTATTATTCCTGGCCTCATCAACACACATCATCATTTTTATCAAACGCTCACGCGCGCACACCCGCTGGCTATCAACAAAGAATTGTTCCCTTGGCTGCAGGCACTCTATCCCATTTGGGCGCGGCTTAAGCCCGATGCTTTCCGCCTTGCGACCCGCCTTGCGCTGACTGAGCTGATGATGTCTGGCGTCACTTGCACGTCTGATCATCATTATGTTTTTCCCGCCGGCCTTGAAGATGCGATGGACATTCAGGCTGAGGAAGCCCGGGCGTTGGGCATGCGCATGACGCTCAATCGTGGCTCGATGAACTTGTCCCAAAAAGACGGTGGCCTGCCGCCGGACAGTGTGGTGCAAGATCATGATACAATTTTGAAAGACTGCGAGCGGGTGATCAAAGCGCTGCATGAAACAGGCGAAGAAGCGCTGATCGAAGTGGCGCTTGCCCCCTGCTCGCCGTTTTCCGTAACCCGCGAATTGATGCGCGATACAGCGACATTGGCCAAACAATGCGGCTGCCGCTTGCATACGCATTTGGCCGAAACCCATGACGAAGATCGGTTTTGCGTTGAGACTTTTGGTCAAAGACCGCTGGATTATTTGGAAGACTGCGGCTGGTTGCACGATAAGACTTGGCTGGCGCACGGCATTCATTTTGACGACGAAGAAATCAAGCGTCTCGGCAAAGCAGGCGTTGGTGTTTCGCACTGCCCGACTTCTAATATGGTGCTCGCGTCCGGTCATTGCCGCACATTGGAACTGGAAGCCGCTAGCGTTGCCGTTGGTCTGGGGGTTGACGGTTCGGCCTCCAACGATGCGTCGAATTTGATGGAAGGCGTGCGCCACG
>JBGTAU010000161.1:0-2727 GCA_041749675.1 Rhizobiaceae bacterium
TGCCAGTGACATGAACATCGAAAGCCGTTCGGTCAAGTGCCAAGGTCAATCTCTCGTGTTCAAATCGGAAAAACATATCTATGGTTGCATAAAGTGTGTATTGCAATCTTAAATGATACTGTTACTTAATATGAGATAGAAAGCAGACTCGTAGACACACAGAACTTTCCTCAAATTATGTGGAAAGTCGGACTACAAACATAAAGGCAACACCATGTCCATGCATACAGAAAGTCGTGCCGAAAATTTGAACTTCATTCAGTCAATGCTTCTTCAACTCAATCAAATGGCCCTAGGTGATCGCCAGCACATGCTCGCCTACCTTATTGAAATGGCCTACATTGAATGTGGGGACCGCATTCGCGCTGGCCACGCTCCGTCAAATATCGATGAATACCAAAGACACAGCGCCGCCTGAATGGCGCTGGAGTCTTCCGGCAATATCGAGTTCAAGCAAAACGAAATAGACCTGTGCAGCGCTCAAACCGGTGTAGGCGATGATTTCATCAATCGCCACCGGTGTCGGGCCCATAGTTTCAATAATGTGCCGACGGTGGTCATCTGAAGGAGTACCCTCAATCATTTCGTCGTGAACCGGTTCATCAAAATTTTGCACGGGGGTAATTCCAACACCAGATATGGGCTGGAGACCCTCGAGTAGATCGCGCGCTTCAGTAACCAGCGTGGCCCCATTCTTTAGAAGATTATTCGTCCCTTCGCATCTTGGATCGAGTGGCGATCCGGGTACTGCAAAAACAATACGGCCCAGCTCATTGGCAAGTCGCGCTGATATGAGTGAGCCAGAGCGTTGGGCAGCTTCGACCACCAAAAGCCCAAGACCAAGCGCTGCGATGATCCGATTTCGCCGTGGGAAATCTTTAGCCCGTGGTTCCCAACCATAAGGCATTTCAGTAATCACAGCGCCGCCATTATCGGGAATGGAGTGGAATAGATCAATGTTCTCAGGAGGGTAGGGATGACTAAGACCACCAGCCATGACCGCAATTGTTCCAGTGCGCAGCGAGGCTTTGTGTGCTGCCGTATCAATTCCGCGCGCCAACCCAGAAACGATGCTATATCCTTCAGCCCCAATTTCCCCTGCGAGCTTACCGGCAAATTTAATTCCCGCCAGCGACGCATTGCGTGCACCAACTACACTCAAACCCGGCATTTGAAAAACGGCGGGGTTGCCTTTGTAGCAAATCAACGGAGGACAGTCAGGCGTCAATCGCAAGTATTTTGGAAAATCTGGCTCGCCAATGCCGACTATTCTCGCGCCGATTTTATCAACTGCAGCTAGCTCATCCTCGATAAGCCCAACGGCCGGAACTTTTGGCGTTCGAGCAGCGCCGCCGCGCTTCGCCATTTCTGGTAAACCTTCGATCGCTGCTTCTGCCGACCCAAAATGATTGATCAATTGTCGAAACGTCACCGGCCCAACATTGTCCGATCGCCAAAGCCGAAGCCAATTTACACGTTGACGGCTTGTCATCTCGACTCCGGCGCGTCCACCGGTTGTGGCGGAAGTCGCAGAGAAGCGCAAATCCAATTTTCCACTCATATTATTTGTTTCCGATTTTACCTTCAGTACCAGCCAGCAAGCGGCTGATATTGGCATGGTGTTTGAATATTACAATGACCGACATCACTGCAAAAAGCGCTGCCAATTCTGGAAAGCCGATCAGATAGAGCGTTGGTGGCACAACAACACAGGCGATCAATGCTGCAAGTGACGAGTAGCGAAATACAACAGCAATCGTCAGCCACGCCCCAATAAAAACGAGCGCTGCTTGCCAAGCAAGTCCCAGTAAAACGCCAAGATATGTCGCGACACCCTTGCCACCCTTGAACCCCAACCCAATCGGAAATAAATGGCCAAGAAACGCGCCAAGCCCAGCGAGCATGGCTGCGAATGGTCCAATATAGTAATGCGCGACAGCGACGGCGGCTGTTCCCTTGAGTGCATCCAGTAGCAGTGTTGCCGCCGCCAGCTTTTTATTCCCTGTGCGCAAAACATTGGTCGCACCAATGTTGCCAGATCCAATAGCCCGCACGTCGCCAAGTCCCGCAGCCTTGGTCAATAGTAAGCCAAATGGGATAGAACCGATAAGATATCCGCAAACCAGTGCTAAAATACCAGTGAAATCGGTCATCTCAAAATCCTATAACTTAAACCTCAAATACAGTGCGTCCTGCGACCCGTGTTTGCAAGACCATTCCTTGAAAACGAGCGCCCTCGAAACACGTATTTTTTGAGCGTGAACGAATAGCGCCCTCATCAACAACCCAAGGCGCGTCCAAATCAATCAATGCCAGATCAGCAGGAGCACCCGCTTTTAAGGAACCACCCGGCAAACCATAAAGTGTTGCTGGCCGCGATGACAGTGCATCGATGATTCGTAACAGTGGCACGCTTCCGTCGTGATACAAGCGAAGCGCGGCTGCCAATAATGTTTCCAATCCAATCGCCCCAACCGCGGCGTCGGCGAATGGCAGCCGCTTTGTGTCAACATCTTGCGGATCGTGAGACGATACGATCACATCCAGCGTCCCATCACGTAACGCCTCAATCATTGCTTGCCGATCATCTTCACAGCGCAACGGTGGCGACAATCGGAAAAAAGTACGATATTCGCCTACATCATTTTCGTTCAGAGCCAAATTATTGATAGAAACAGCTGCGGAGACCTGTAGGCCGTTCTCTTTTGCTCGCATGATGGCTTCAGC
>JBGTAU010000162.1:0-2628 GCA_041749675.1 Rhizobiaceae bacterium
ACCAGCGACATTGGTCTTGGTAAACAAGTAGAGTTTTGGAAATGAGACCATTGGTGAGCACCAAAACTGACTATATCTGGGGGTTGAAAGGCACATTGCGCAACGCGAAGGCACTGTTATCAAAAGTTTTGTGTGTTGCGCGGGCATTGCCGGCGGCTGCAGCTATGTTCTGTGCACTGACATTCGTGGCAAATGCTGAAACCCGCACTTTAAAAATTTATCATGTTCATCTTAATGAGCGCTCGGAAATAACCTACAAGCGCAACGGCAAGTTTTTGCCTGATGGTTTGAACAAACTGAATAAAGCGCTGCGCGATTGGCGCAAAAACCAGCCTACCAAGATGGATCCGCGGCTTTTTGATGTCGTGTGGGAAGCCTACAAACGTTCAGGTGCAACCGGATACATCAATGTGATCGGTGGATACCGCTCCGCTGCTACAAACTCGATGCTTCGCAAACGCTCAAAAGGCGTAGCTGAAAAAAGCCAGCACGTGCTTGGCAAGGCAATGGATTTCTACATTCCAGGCGTATCATTGAAGAAATTGCGCAATGCTGGTTTGCAGGCGCAATCTGGTGGTGTTGGCTATTATCCATCATCCGGCTCGCCTTTCGTTCATATGGATGTGGGCAATATTCGCCATTGGCCGCGTTTAAGCCGCAGTGAATTGCTGGCTGTATTTCCAAATGGAAAGACCGTGCATGTCCCAACCGATGGTAAGCCATTACCTGGTTATGAGTTGGCGTTGGCAGCAGTTAAATCTCGCAAAGCTGGCAGCCCTGTTTTTGCCAATGGTTCTTCTTCCGGTGGCGGCGGTAAAACCCTGCTGGCAATCTTGTTTGGTGGTGGCGCAGATGAGGAAGAAGATATTGGCGGCGGCGAAGAAGTGGCTATTGCTGCCGCAAAGCCAAAGCCAGAAGTTAAGCGCATTGTTGCAGCGCCTGTAGAGCCATTGCCTTTGCCTGAAAATCCTGTGCAGCCCGCGATCGTTGCGACATTGCCACGGCGCGACCTAAATGATGGTGTTGAACCACCACGCCCAGATGTGGATGTGACAGCCGAAGCAGCGCCGGAAGCACTTGCATTTGCCGTACCTGTTCCACAGAAAAAGCCAAAATTTGCGGCGGTTGCCGCGCAATCCAAAGAAACCCTTGCGGAGCAAGCTGAGATTGCCTCTGCCATTGCGGCCGCCAATGCAACACCGGCTACGTTGGCTGTGGCAGTGCCTGCGGACCCTGCAGCAGAAGCTGCCGCCATTCAGTCGGCTCTTGGTCTGGGGGCTGCCGCCCCGGAAGCTGCGGTATTAGAAGAACCATTTATTGCTGGTGTCGTACCAGTTCCTGGTAAAAAGCCAAAAGCTCCAGAGGCCTTGTTGGCGTCGGTAGCGGTGCCTGAGCCTCGGCCGCTTGTCGATGGAGAAGCCGTCACTGAAGCACCGGTGGCTGATGACATGGCAGTAGCGATGGTTGATGCGCAAGTTCCAGTGCCATCAAGCCCTGCTCAACGCGCTCAAAATACAGAAGAGATAGTTGCCTCCGTCGAAAAAGTCGAGGAGCCGTCCTCGTTGCCCGATGCATCGTTGCGCACTGCGATGCTCGGAGATGGTGTTGAGAGCTTAAAACCTGCTGTGAAAACGACAGCTAAAACCTCCAAGCCTAAATCAAGCGATGTTAAGCCCGCGATGAAAACTGTTGCCAAAGCTCCAACGCCAAAGGTTGGAAAGTTTGCGCTATCGTCAGCACCTGTGAAAATTGCCAATCAGCCGATTGCGCCTGAATATGCGCAGGCACTCATTCGCGCCGCGCCGAGCGAAGTCTTGGTCGTTGGGTTCACCAATGATGGCCCGCTCAATGCCGATAAGTTCTCTGGCAAAGCAGTCAATTTCCTGCGTGTTGCACGGTTCGAATCGACAAACTGATTTCAATTTTATTTGAGAAAAGTACGTCCCGCA
Organism: Rhizobiaceae bacterium; assembly: GCA_041749675.1. Classification (GTDB taxonomy): domain Bacteria; phylum Pseudomonadota; class Alphaproteobacteria; order Rhizobiales; family Rhizobiaceae; genus JANMEX01. Next base: position 1,950 of record JBGTAU010000162.1, read on the forward strand.
TTGCAGGAGGCAATGTGGGACTTTTTTCGTGCGCAAGGCAAATTTGTTAAAACGTGTGATGACGGATTAAACCGATTTGCCACCTGAATGCCATAAAGTTCCTTTCGAATCTCATGGGTTGAATTGAATTGGGGCGAAATCTTGTCATTGATATTGTTGAATAATTTAATTTTTTGTGACTTGCCTTTGGGTGATTGGGTCGTCTAGAAGAAGCGCAGTTCGGCGGAACCTTATCATCCCAGGATGGTTTCGGGACCGAGCAAGCATGAAGTATATGGAGAAGTCCAAATGAAGAAGATCCTTGCAACTCTCGTCGCATCCGCAGCCCTCATCGCATCTGCTTACGCAGGTGAAGTAGAAGGCGTGGTAAAGGCATATGACGAAGCCACCAAGACTGTAACACTTGAAGATGCTCAGGTTTTCACCTTGGCTGAAGGCGTTGCGGCTGAAGGCATCGTCGCTGGTGCAAAAGTAAAGATCACTTTCGACGACGCTTCCAAGGCAGCTTCTGCTGTTGAAGTCGCAAAGATGTAACTTTGACGACTTAGGCGGAGCGCTTGCGCTCAGCTCTAGTTCCAAGCGCCTCTGCAGGAAACTGCAGGGGCGTTTTTTTGGTTAGACTTGCTAAAGCTCACTTGCACCTATGCTTTAATCTCCTAAACTGCTTCTTGGGAGGACA
>JBGTAU010000163.1:0-5038 GCA_041749675.1 Rhizobiaceae bacterium
ATAGATATAAGTATTACTGATTTCTCCGTTATAGTGATGTCATGAAGATTCTTGTTATCGAAGACGATCGCGACTCTGCCCAATACTTGGCAAAGGCTTTTGCCGAGACGGGACATGCCGTTGATATCGCCGCAGATGGTGAAACCGGCTATGCGCTGGCCGACAGTGGCTTGTACGATGTTTTAATCGTTGACCGCATGCTGCCTCGACGCGATGGGCTCTCTGTGGTTGCGGCGTTACGAGCTAAAGGGCATCGTACGCCCGTTTTGATCTTGTCGGCTTTGGGCGAAGTCGATGATCGAGTCACAGGCTTGCGTGCTGGCGGTGATGATTACCTCACCAAGCCCTACGCATTTTCAGAGTTGTTGGCGCGTGTTGAAGTGCTTCAGCGTCGCAGCACAACCACAGAAGTTGAAACTATTTATCGCGTTGGCGATCTGGAACTCGATCGCTTGTCACATATGGCTAGGCGGGCAGGGCAGGAAATTATTTTGCAACCGCGCGAATTCCGATTGCTGGAATACTTGATGCGCCATGCCGGCCAAGTGGTAACCCGTACGATGCTTTTAGAGAATGTTTGGGAGTATCATTTCGATCCACAAACCAATGTTATTGATGTACATGTTTCGCGCTTGCGCTCCAAAATTGAAAAAGGTTTTGGTGCTCCTTTGCTACATACAGTCCGCGGATCTGGGTACATGTTAAAACTGCCGAGTAAAAGTTGATGGATCGACTACGCTCAATGTTCTCCACAACCGCCGCACGGTTGTCTGCACTCTACCTAATACTATTTACGATTTGCGCATTTGTGCTGGTTTTTTACATGACCGGAGAAGCAGCGCGGTTTCTTTTAAGTCAAACAAAATCAACAATTTCCGAAGAGGTTGATGACCTAGCGCGGATATACACGCGGACGGGTTTGCCCGGCTTGGTGCGAACAATTGATCGTCGTTCACGTGCGCCAGGTGCGGGTCTTTACCTTATTGCTGACGCCGCTGGCCTCGTGTTGGCAGGAAATGTTGCGCAAATTGAAAATCAAATTCTTGGACGTGAAGGCTGGACCAAAGAACCATTTGATTACAAACGTTTTTCGGAAGACGGCAATGAAAAGCAGCATCATGCCGTTGCACAAATTATCGCCTTGCCAAATGGAATGCGGATATTGGTTGGCCAAGACCTCGGCGAACCTGAACGGTTTAGGCAGATCGTACAAAGGTCGCTTAAATTTGCATTGGCTATGATGGGAATTGGCGCATTTTTAATATGGTTTTTTGTCGGCCGTAGAGCACTTAAACGCATCGACACAATGTCAGAGGCAAGTCGGCGTATCATGGGCGGTGACTTGACGGGCCGTTTACCTGTGACGGGTTCAGGCGACGAGTTTGATCGCTTGGCGCAAAACCTCAATCAAATGCTGACAAAAATTTCTGAACTCAATGATGGGCTTAAACAAGTTTCAGATAACATTGCACATGACTTGAAGACGCCGTTGACGCGCTTGCGCAACAAAGCAGACGCTGCATTGAATAGCAACGGGTCGAAAGCAGAAGACAAATCGAGTCTTGAAGAAATCATTGCACAGTCAGATCTGCTTATCCGTACGTTCAACTCAATATTGATGATTTCGCGACTAGAAGCTGGCTATTCCAGTGAGCAAATGTCCGATTTGGATTTGAATGTCGTTACAACGGATGTCGCAGAGCTTTACGAGCCGTTGGCGGAAGAGGCTGGAGTAGCGATTAAGTACCAACACTCAAGTACCCCTATTCGAATTATCGGAAATCGCGAGCTCTTAAGCCAGTCCCTTTCAAATATAATTGATAACGCCATTAAGTACTCAAAGGGACACTCATCCAATCCACTCGTAGAAATATCGACAATTGCGAGTTCTCAGCATGTGTCTGTGACGGTCAGCGACAACGGTCCTGGCGTACCGGAAGTTGACTTTGATCGTGTTACTGAACGGTTTGTGCGCTTGGAAAAAAGTCGGAGCGAACCTGGTTCTGGACTGGGATTGTCCCTCGCTAAAGCTGTGATGAAAATGCACAAAGGCGAGCTTCGGCTTGCAAACAATGGCTCAGGGTTAAGTGTGACGCTTCGGTTTCCCGTGTCAGGTACGCGATAATGCATGCAAAGAATGGAAGAGAACTCGAAGCTGGTTGGTTTGGTGTTTCTCCGCGAAAGCTTCTGCCGCTCAGCAAAGCCAATGCAGCTTTGCACATGAACGAATTCAATCGCCGTGCAAAAGAAGATGAATTACCGCGCTTAGTGCGCTTATCGAGTTCCAAAAGCGAAAACAGTTCGTTCCTATCCGCTGTATTTGATCTGTCACCTTATTTGCGCGAGTACTTCTCAATACACCCAGCCGTGTTAGACGCACTTTTTGATGAGACAGCTCCAAACAGGATTGCGAACACTATCGATGCCATCCCTTCTCTAGGACAAACCAGCGCAAACGAGGCTGATCTTATGGCAGCGCTGCGCATGCGAAAAGCCGAGGCCCATGCGCTTATCGCGTTGTGTGATTTGGCCGGTATTTTCGACGGAGCGACCACAACGCTGCAATTATCCAGACTGGCGATTGCGTGCACCAAGGCGAGTGCCTGTTTTCTTTTGTTGCAAGCTGCAAAGAGTGGCAAGCTCAATCTTCCAGATCTGAGTGATCCACAATTGGGCAGTGGTTGGATTATTCTTGGGATGGGCAAACTAGGTGCCAATGAGCTCAACTATTCATCAGATATCGATTTGATTGTTCTATTTGATCCCGAGACCAACACATTGCCGGATCGATACGAGGGCATTGAAACCTTCTCGCGCATGACGCGCCAGTTGGTTCGTATTATGCAAGATCGCACTGGCGATGGATATGTATTCCGCACCGACCTGCGCTTGCGACCTGATCCTGGCTCCACACCACTTGCCATACCAGTGGAAGAAGCGCTCAACTATTATGAAGGTCGGGGGCAAAACTGGGAGCGCGCTGCACTTATTAAAGCCACCCCTATCGCAGGCGATATTTTAGCGGGTGAACGCTTTCTAAAAGAGCTGACACCGTTCATTTGGCGCAAATATTTGGATTACGCAGCCATAGCGGATGTCCATTCAATCAAGCGTCAAATTCATGCACACAAAGGCCACGGTAAAATAGCTGTGCATGGCCATAACGTTAAATTGGGTAGAGGCGGCATTCGCGAAGTTGAGTTCTTCGTCCAAACTCAGCAGTTGATAGCGGGCGGTCGTGAGCCAATGCTTCGTGGACGCCAAACCGTAACAATGCTTTCAGCACTCGCGGACAAAGGCTGGATCGCAGCCAATGCCAGCCAGAGCTTAGCGCAGGAATATTGGTTTCTGAGAGACATTGAACATCGCATTCAAATGGTCGCCGATGAGCAAACCCATACGCTGCCAGACGACGAAGAAGGCTTGTTGCGAATTGCGTTTCTGGCTGGATTCCAGACTTTCGATGCCTTCGGCAAACGATTACGCGCTTCACTAGAAACTATTGAAAAACACTATGCTGAATTATTTGAAGCAGCGCCCGAACTCTCAGAAGGTTTAGGAAATCTAGTGTTCACTGGTGATACGGATGATCCAGGAACAATAGAAACGCTAACGAGGCTTGGTTACAAACGGCCAAGCGATATGTGCCGTATCATAAGAACTTGGCATTTTGGCAGATATAAAGCCACTCAGTCCGCAGAAGCTCGTGAGCGACTGACTGAACTGACACCATCACTTTTGAAGGCGTTTGGCGGTTCAAATTTCCCTGACGATACCGTAGTTCAATTCGATACTTGTTTACAAGGATTGCCCTCTGGCATCCAACTTTTTTCACTTCTACAAAGCAATGTCGCGTTGCTCGATTTGCTTGTGCGCATTATGGGAGCCGCCCCTAAGCTCTCTGAAATTATCACCCGCAAACCGCATGTGTTTGACGGGTTGCTAGATCCAGCCATCTATCGTGATATGCCCACGTTGGAATACCTTACTCTGCGTCTCGACGCCTTTATGGCGGGTGTTTCTGGGTACGAAGAAAGCTTAGATCGATTTCGAATTTTCAACTCAGAGCAAAAATTCCTCATTGGAGTGCGTATACTCACAGGCGCTTTGCATCCACGGGATGCCGGCGCTGTGTTTTCAGGCCTTGCTGATTTGGTTTTGCAACGTACGTTCGCGTTGGTTCAGAACGCATTTCAACAAAAGCATGGAACCATCCAAGGCGCACAAGTTGCACTCCTTGGTTTTGGAAAACTCGGAAGCCAAGAACTAACGGCGGGATCAGATATTGACTTGGTCGTTCTGTATGAACATTCAGAAGAAGTGCAGGAATCTGATGGTGAAAAGCCGCTTTATGCATCCCAATATTTCGCGCGTTTAACGCAACGACTGATCACTGCCGTTTCAGCCCCCACTGCGGAGGGCACACTTTACGAGCTTGATTTGCGATTGCGTCCGTCTGGGAACAAGGGACCAGTGGCATCACGCCTTTCGGCATTTGAATCTTATCAAAACACTGAAGCATGGACATGGGAACACATGGCGCTCACACGTGCTCGAGTGGTTTCCGCACAAGACTCATTTAGAGTATCAATTAATGCAGTAATAAACTCTATTTTGATGAAGCAAAAAGACATCAAAAAAGTCGATCAGGAAGTTGCGCAAATGCGCACACTTATTGAAAAGGAAAAACCTGCAAAAGGCATTTGGGATATAAAGCTGATGGCCGGCGGCTTGGTGGATTTGGAATTTATAGCGCAGGCCGCGGCTATGTCTGGCCGTATTCATGGGCAAAGGCAAACGGGTACTGGCGCAATTTTGCAATCGCTTGATTTCCCACAGTTGAACCAGAATGATCGCCATCTTTTGGTATCAGCGCACCAGCTATTTTCGTCAATGACACAAATTCTCCGCCTTTGCCTGCAAGACGAGGTTGATGAGAAATTGATGAGTAAGTCTCTCCTAGAAATTATGTGCAATGTCTCCGAGTTGCCGGACAGAACAACATTGGAAGCACATATAAAAGATACGGCAAAGCAAG
>JBGTAU010000164.1:0-4368 GCA_041749675.1 Rhizobiaceae bacterium
TTTGGCAGCAGCATCGCGCAGCCCATCGGCGGACTCGACCGTGCGTCAAAATCTAGCTCTTGTTGTTGGACTGCAAGGACGTTTTGCCGAGGCCGAGCAAATCGCCAGTCGCGAGCTTTCCCCTGAACAAGCGCAGGCAAACTTGGCGTATTTACGCCAAATGCTAGCGCAACAAGATTCTCTTGGGCAATTGAAGAAGTCCGATGGCGAAGCACAAAGCCAAGGCTAAAAATGTCATGGCTAAAAAGGCCAAGCATTTGTAAATCCAATAGATGATCTGAATAAGAAAAAGAGCGCCGTTTGAAAGGGCGCTCTTTTTTGTTTGAAGACGTGCGTTTTTTGGCGTTGCTTATGGGTTCGGATTGGATGCTTTTTGCTCGCCGAACATACCGCCTTTGGCTGAAACTGTAATAGCAGCTGGGCCAAGAATAACGCAAAACAGCACTGGCAAGAAGAATAGGATCATCGGCACGGTGAGCTTTGGCGGCAAAGCTGCGGCCTTCTTTTCAGCTTCATTGAGGCGATGCTCACGGCTTTCAGCCGACAAAACGCGCAATGCTGTCGCCACGGGAGTACCATAGCGCTCTGCTTGGATGAGCGCTTGCATCACAGATTTAACCGTATCAAGGCCGGTACGGTTAGCCAGATTTTCATATGCGGCGCGGCGTTCTGGCAAGAAAGACAATTCTGCTGTTGTAAGCACCAGTTCTTCTGCGAGTTCGACAGATTGGGTGCCGATTTCATCCGAAACTTTGCGGAAACCAGCTTCCGTTGAAACGCCGGATTCGACGCAGATGAGCAGCAAATCCAATGCGTCAGGCCATGCGCGCGCGATGGACATTTTCCGCTTGTTTGAACGGTTTAAAATGTACATGTTTGGCGCATAGAAGCCAGCATAAGCGACAACGACGCAGGCAAACACACGCACCATCGTCGAGTGTTCCGGAAGCGCACCAGTACCGAAAATATAAGCTGCAGCGCCAAGAAATGCCACAAACGGCAAAACGAAGCGCAAGAAAAGAAACATGATCAGCGGGTTTTGTCCGCGAAAACCTGCCATACGCAGTTTATTGAGCGTGTTTTCGTCCGCCAGTGCCTTTTTAAGATCAAGCCCTTCAACAACGGCCAGAATGCCTTTCTTGTGACTGACTTCTTTTAAGCTGCCTGAGCCACCTTTGCGACGACGATCAGACTCAGCTGCCATGCGGGCACGCTCGCGCGCCTTGATGCTATCGCGTTCAATAGCCACGCTTTTCATGCGACTTTGCAAAGCTGTGCCACCGATGAATGGCATCAACAAAGTGAACATTGTGGCGAACACCGCAACGCCCGTTAGCAACACAAGCAGGAACTGCGGATCAGTAAAGGCTCTAATTAGAGATTCCATAGCTTTGTCCGCCTACATGTCAAAGTTGATCATTTTCTTCATGACCATAACGCCGATCATCATCCATGACAGAGAAACGCCAATGAGCATTTGACCTGTCGAGGTGGTGAACAAGACCATGATGTAGCCAGGTGAAGATAAATAAACCAGAATAGTTACGATAAAGGGCAAACAGGCAATGATCGCGGCCGATGCTTTCGCTTCCATGGAAAGCGCATTCACCTTGGCCTTCATCTTTTTACGGTCACGAATAACCCGCGACAGATTGCCTAAGGCTTCAGACAAATTACCGCCTGCCTGCGATTGAATTTGAATGACGATGCCAAAAAAGTTTGCTTCTGAGCATGGCATGTTTTCATAAAGTTTAAGCGCGGCCTCAGGAACAGTGATACCAAGTTGCTGCGCATCGATCATACGCCGAAATTCTGAGCGTACCGGTTCCTTGGCCTCGTTTGCGATCAAGCGTAGGCCGTCGTTAAGCGGCAGGCCTGATTTAACGGCACGCACAATGATGTCAATGGCGTTAGGAAATTCGTCAAGAAACTTCTTGATGCGTTTCTTGCGCAGATAAGAAACAAACCAACGGGGTAGACCAAACGCACCGGCAACCCCTGCGCCAACAGTCATTCCTAGGCTTTGTAGGGTGATTGCAGCCCCTGAAAGTACAAATGTCGCGATGGCAAGGATCGCGCCTGTTATGACCGAATAAATCATAAACCGTTGGACGGTCACAGTCATGCCAGCTTGCTGAAGCTGGGCTTTAAGTGGCGGCCGCTGAATCATTTTATCGCGGTCTTTTTGACGCGATTCCAATTCTTTCAGACTGTCTTGCACTTGTTTACGGCGCTTGTTGGCGTCGTTGGCTAGTTCTCTGGCGGAGCGAACGCTGTTGCGATCTGTGTCGGAAGTCTTGATGGACTTGATGCGTTGATCTGTTCGGGCCTCAGATTGAATTCTGCCGTAGAGAGCGGCATATAAAAGTGCAGCCACGCTGAAACCGGCCAGCGCAATGAAGGCGATTGTGTTGATTCCGAACCCAAACATTTACTCTAACCTTCGCCTTGCTAGTTCTTTTGTACTTCCATGGCATCTAAGGCCTGAGCCAGACGCATTTCTTCATTGAAATATCGCGCGCGCTCCCAGAAATGCGGGCGGCCGATACCGGTTGACACGTGCTTGCCGATCAACTTGCCACTGGCGTCTTCGCCGCGCAGTTCATAAAGCATAACGTCTTGCGTAATAATGACGTCGCCTTCCATGCCCAACACTTCAGTGATGTGGGTAATACGGCGCGATCCATCGCGCAGACGCACAGCCTGAATGATCACATCGACCGAGCCGCAGATGATTTCGCGCACGGTTTTTTGTGGCAAGGAAAAGCCACCCATGGCGATCATGGATTCGATACGGTTGAGACATTCACGGGGTGAGTTGGAGTGGATGGTACCCATTGAACCATCGTTACCGGTGTTCATAGCCTGAAGCAAATCGAACACTTCAGGTCCGCGCACTTCGCCGACGATGATGCGTTCGGGGCGCATACGCAGACAGTTCTTGACGAGGTCTGTCATAGTAATTTTGCCTTCGCCTTCCAAATTTGGCGGGCGGGTTTCGAGGCGCACAACATGTGGCTGTTGCAACTGCAATTCAGCACTGTCTTCGCAGGTGATGATGCGCTCATCGCGATCGATATAGTTGGTCAAGCAGTTGAGCAAAGTGGTTTTGCCCGAACCAGTACCGCCGGAGATGATGACATTGCAACGCACGCGGCCAATGATTTGCAGGAGTACTGCACCCTCAGGTGTAATTGCGCCAAATTTGACAAGCTGATCAAGTGTCAACTTGTCCTTTTTGAACTTACGAATGGTCAAGGCACAGCCATCAATGGCAAGAGGCGGCGCGATGACGTTAACGCGAGAACCATCGGGCAAACGCGCGTCACAGATTGGGGAAGATTCATCGACGCGGCGGCCGACTTGGCTTACGATGCGCTGGCAAATGTTGAGCAGCTGCTGATTATCGCGGAAACGAATGCCGGTTTCTGTCACTTTACCGGCGACTTCGATATAAGTTGTCTTAGCGCCATTGACCATAATATCGGCGATGTCGTCGCGGGCCAAAAGCGGCTCAAGCGGACCATAGCCCAACACGTCATTGCAAATGTCTTCGAGCAGTTCTTCTTGCTCGGCAATTGTCATTGCAAAGTTTTTAATCGCTATGATGTCGTTGACGATGTCGCGAATTTCTTCGCGTGCAGAATCTGCATCTAATTTTGCCAGCTGCGACAAATCGATGGTGTCAATCAGCGCTGAGAAGACTTGGCTTTTGGTGTCGTAATAAGATTCCGTGCGCTCACGTGGCGCTTTGGGGGCGGCCGGCGGCGGAGTTGCGCTTGCCATAGCGACAGGTGCGTTGCTTTTTATGGTCGCCGCAGTTGGAGCTGGTGCCGATGCTGACGCGACCGCAACTGGACGAATGCCCTGCGCCGTCCCTGCCCCACCTTCGTTGCCTCTTTTACCAAACATTATCTCACCCGGTTTTCATTAAAGTCAGCTGCACTCAGTTACGTTCACTTTTTCCGAAGTTTTGCCAAAATTGACTGCAAACCAGGCTTGGCCTTAGCCTTCACTTCGTGCCGGCCTGTAACAATGTGTGCAATTTCGTTGATGATTTTTACAGTCGCGTGCGCTGCATCAGTTTCCGCGAGCATGCGACCATTGTTCGTGGCATTGCCGAAGAACAACGGGTCGAACGGAATTGTAGCGATTGGATCTAAGCCAAGTGGACTACAGAAATCATTTGGGGTGATTTCTGGGCGTTTAGCGATACCAACCTGATTAAGGATCAAGAACGGTGGCTTGTCGTTGGGCCGCAATTTACGCAAAACATCCAAAATGTTCTTTGTGTTGCGTAGGTTCGCAAGTTCTGGCGATGCGACGATTATGACCTCATCTGCGCGCGCGAGAGTGGCGCGGGTCCAG
>JBGTAU010000165.1:0-5667 GCA_041749675.1 Rhizobiaceae bacterium
GTCGATGAATTGATCTCTGTTGGCGGTGACGTAGGCATCGAACAATCATCTACAATTTTGGAGGTCGCGGACTGAAATCGCGTTCACCCTCACATTATCGATTCACTGACCACGGGGTTACATCATGACGACCTATCTTGGGATTGACCTTGGAACATCGAGTTCCAAGGTGATCATAATGGATGAAAACCAGTCCATCTTAGCTTCCGCACATAAATCCATGAATGTGTCACGCGCGCATCCCGGTTGGTCGGAACAAGATCCAGCAGATTGGATTACGGCGACCTCGGCTGCAATCGACGAGCTGAAAATTCAGCACAGTGCATTGCTCGCGCGCGTCAAAGGCATCGGTCTATCGGGCCATATGCACGGCGCGACGCTGTTGGACAAAAGCGACAAGCCTTTGCGCCCGTGCATTTTATGGAATGACACACGCAGTCATGCCGAGGCCAAAGAGCTTGATGACCAACCCATGTTCCGCACTAAGACGGGCAATATTGTCTTCCCGGGTTTCACCGCACCAAAACTTTTGTGGGTGGCGCGTCACGAACCCGAACTCTTCAAGCAATTGCGCTGGGTACTTTTACCCAAGGATTATCTGCGCCATTGGCTGACGGGCGAGCACACATCCGAAATGTCCGATGCTGCTGGCACCAGCTGGCTCGATGCCGGCTTGCGCAAATGGGACGATGAACTGCTCGCGGCAACTGGTATGAATGCCTCGCAGATGCCCAACCTTGTCGAAGGCACAGAAGTCTCTGGAACACTACGCCCAGAATTAGCCGCGCGCTGGGGCATGTCGTCTGGCGTTGTGGTTGCTGGCGGCGCGGGTGACAATGCTGCATCTGCTTGCGGCATTGGCGCTGTTGCGCCAGGGGCTGCCTTTGTATCGCTTGGGACATCCGGCGTATTGTTCGCATCCAACGCATCATACCTTCCAAATCCCGAAAGTGCGGTCCATGCATTTTGCCACGCCGTTCCAAACACTTGGCACCAAATGGGCGTAATTTTATCGGCAACCGATAGCTTAAATTGGCTATCCAATCTCACCGGACAAGATGCAGCAACGCTGACCAATGGGCTTGGCGAAAACCTCGTTGCCCCCGGGCCTGTCACGTTCCTGCCCTACCTATCGGGAGAGCGCACGCCGCACAACGACGCCGCTATTCGTGGAGCCTTCACTGGGTTAGGCCATGAATCCGGTGCGACGGCGATGACGAAAGGCATTGTTGAAGGCGTAGCATTTGCTGTGCGCGATAGCTTAGAGGCGCTTAGCCGTGCAGGTACAAGCCTTACTCGGGTAACTGCCGTTGGCGGCGGCTCGCGGTCGATTTATTGGCTGAAAACCATCGCTACAGTTTTGAACATGCCTGTCGATATTCCGGCGGAAGGTGATTTTGGCGCAGCGTTTGGCGCAGCCCGCCTTGGCCTAATCGCAGCCACCAGTGCTGATCCATTTGCCGTCTGCGCACCGCCGCGCACGGAGCGCACAATCGAACCGGAAGCATCGCTCATCGATGACTTCGCGGGGGCCTACCACACCTATCGCAATCTTTATCCTGCTATCAAAGGAGCATCAAAATGAGCAGCGGATTTTTCAAAGACATCGAGCCTTTAAAATATGAAGGCACAGACAGCGACAATCCGCTGGCCTTCCATCACTATAATAAAGACGAAATCATTGCTGGTAAGCGCATGGAAGATCATTTGCGCTTTGCCGTCGCCTACTGGCATTCGTTCGCATGGCCCGGCGGCGATCCATTCGGCGGTCAAACATTTGAACGTCCTTGGTTTGGCGATACGATGGATCATGCCAAACTGAAGGCTGACGTCGCATTTGAAATGTTCTCGCTACTCGGCGCGCCATTTTATTGCTTCCATGACGCCGATGTGCGCCCTGAAGGCGCTAACTTCGCAGAAAGCCGCAAAAATCTGGAAACCATCGTCGATATTTTTGCTGAAAAGCAAAAAAAGACCGGCGTGAAGCTGCTGTGGGGCACAGCCAATCTGTTCTCGCACCGCCGGTTCATGTCAGGCGCGTCGACCAATCCAGATCCAGATGTGTTTGCCTATTCGGCAGCGACCGTAAAATCCTGCATGGATGCCACCAAGAAATTGGGCGGCGCGAACTATGTGCTTTGGGGTGGCCGCGAGGGTTATGAAACCTTGCTCAACACCGACCTTGCGCGCGAAGATGCGCAGATGGGTCGTTTCCTGAATCTCGTGGTGGAGTACAAGTACAAAATCGGCTTCAAGGGCACAATTTTGATTGAACCTAAGCCACAAGAACCGTCCAAACATCAGTATGATTATGATGTCGCAACCGTCTATGGCTTCTTGCGCCGTCATGGTTTGGAAAAAGAAGTGAAGGTCAACATTGAGCAAGGCCACGCTATTCTTGCTGGGCATTCGTTCGAACATGAATTGGGTATGGCCAATGCACTCGGCATTTTCGGCTCCATTGATATGAACCGCAATGACTATCAATCTGGCTGGGATACTGACCAATTCCCGAACAATGTGCCAGAAATGGCCATGGCTTTTTACGAAGTCATTAAGGGCGGCGGTTTCAAAAATGGCGGCACGAACTTTGACGCAAAACTGCGTCGCCAATCTTTGGATGCTGAAGATCTGTTGATCGCACATGCGGGTGGCATGGATACCTGCGCGCGTGCCTTTAAAGCGGCAGCAAAAATGATTGAGGACAAAGCTTTGATTTCGCATGTCAACGCCCGTTATGCAGGCTGGAACTCGGCAGAATCCAAAGCAATGCTGGCTGGTAAACGCAGCCTGTCTGAGATTGCCGAACGCGTCGAGAAGAAAAACATCAATCCACAGCCGCGTTCAGGCAAGCAAGAATTGCTTGAAAACATCGTCAATCGCTATGTTTGACGCCTGCATGTGACACATGGCTGCAATGCAGCCTGTGTAATTGCTTTTATGAACTCAATAGAGTGTGTATTCGGCGCGGGATTTTATTCCGCGCCGTTTTGACTTGTTGAAACGGGTGGTGCATATAAGCAAAATCTAAATCGATTGAATTTCGGAGGCGTTATGAAGAAACCCAGCTCAACCAACAACTCGGTTGAAATGCCAGTGGCCATTGACCGCCGCACCTTTTCGACCAAAATCGTTGAGAAGCTGACGTATTCGATCGGTAAGGACACCGTTGCTGCAAAGCCCCATGATTGGTTGGCCGCCACGATCTTGGCATTACGTGACCGCATTATTGATCGTTGGATGACCTCGACCCGTGAAGTTTACAAAACGGGCGGCAAACGGGTTTATTATTTGTCACTGGAATTCCTCATCGGGCGCTTGATGCGCGATGCGTTGTCCAACATGGGTTTGATGGACGAGGTTGAAGAGGCTCTAAAGTCACTTGGCGTCGATATCAATCTGATTGCTGCGCTCGAACCCGATGCTGCGCTTGGCAATGGCGGTCTCGGCCGATTGGCTGCTTGCTTCATGGAAAGCATGGCCAGCGTCAATATCCCAGCCTATGGCTACGGCATTCGCTATGTCCACGGCCTGTTCCGTCAAGAAATCTCTGATGGTTGGCAGGCCGAACTGCCTGAAACATGGCTTGCGCATGGCAATCCTTGGGAATTTGAGCGCCGCGAATCTAACTATGAAGTTGGCTTTGGCGGCATTGTTGAATCCACTGATCCTGACGGCGACGGCGAGCCAACCCATGTTTGGAAGCCATTGGAGCGCGTGATCGCGGTCGCCTACGATACCCCCGTCGTTGGCTGGCAGGCCAAGCGCGTCAACACGTTGCGCCTTTGGGAAGCCCAGCCGATTGATCCAATTAAGCTAGATGCATTCAATTCGGGCGATTATGTCGGCGCGTTGCGCGAGAGCAATGCCGCGGAATCGCTCACGCGCGTTCTTTATCCTGCGGATTCGCATAAAGCCGGCCAGGAATTGCGCCTTCGCCAAGAGTTTTTCTTTGTATCGGCCTCGCTACAAGACATTTTGCGTCGTCATTTACAACAATATCCAGACTTTATGAATTTGCCGGATAAGGTTGCCATTCAACTCAATGACACCCATCCTGCGGTCGGCGTTGCTGAACTCATGCGCTTGCTCACCGATGTGCACGGTATTGAGTGGACCAAGGCTTGGGCGCTGACCAAGGGCACGTTTGGCTATACCAACCATACGCTGCTTCCTGAAGCCTTGGAAACTTGGCCCGTCGAATTGTTTGAACGCTTGCTGCCACGACACATGCAAATTGTTTATCGCATCAATGGCGATGTTATTCTTGAGGCCCGCAAGGTACGTGGTTTTGACGACGAAGGTGTGCGGGCGATTTCGCTCATTGACGAGTCCAACGGTCGGCGCGTGCGCATGGGCCAGTTGGCGTTTGTTGGTTCCCATTCCATCAATGGCGTGTCAGCACTGCATACTGAGTTGATGAAGCAAACTGTTTTTGCAGATCTTCACAAGCTCTACCCCGATCGCATCAACAACAAAACCAACGGCGTTACCCCCCGACGCTGGTTGAATGGCTGTAATCCTGGCCTTTCTGCGCTCATCCATGACGCTATCGGCGAGGGTTTTATTACGGACGCAGAAAAGCTGGTTGAATTAGAACCTTTCGCCAATGATGCTGCGTTTCGCGAGAAGTTTGCCAAGATCAAACAGGCCAACAAAGATCGTTTGGCAGCGCATGTGCGTACCACCAACAATGTGAAAATTGACCCAAGTGCGCTGTTTGATATCCAAATCAAACGAATCCACGAGTATAAGCGTCAGCTCTTGAACATCGTGGAAGCAGTTGCGCTTTATGATCAAATTCGATCCAATCCGCATAAGGATTGGGTGCCGCGGGTCAAACTGTTTGGCGGCAAAGCTGCGCCATCCTATCACAATGCAAAAGTGATTATTAAGCTGGCTAATGATGTGGCCAAAGTGATCAACAATGATCCAGCCGTGCGCGGCATGCTCAAGATCGTGTTCATTCCGAACTACAATGTTTCGACCGCTGAAATCATGATCCCGGCTGCCAATTTGTCAGAACAAATTTCAACAGCCGGCCTTGAAGCGTCAGGCACCGGCAATATGAAATTTGCAATGAATGGTGCTTTGACCATCGGCACACTGGATGGCGCCAATGTTGAAATCAAAGACCATGTCGGCGATGACAATATTTTCATCTTCGGACTGACCGCTGATGAAGTGGCCGAGAAGCGCCGCCTTGGTTATCGCCCGCGTGATGTCATTGAAAAGTCACCCAAGCTCTCTGAGGCGCTGAAGCAAATTGGCTCCGGCGTGTTTTCGCCAGATGACCCAACACGCTTTAAGGACTTGGTCCAAAATCTTTACGATACGGATTGGTTCTTGGTCACTGCTGATTTTGATGGCTATTACGATATGCAGCGGCACGTTGATAAGACTTGGTCCAATACGTCGGAATGGAACCGTATGGCGGTGTTGAATACTGCGCGCGTCGGTTGGTTTTCTTCCGATCGGACCATCCGCCAATATGGCAGCGAAATTTGGGGCGTGTCCGGCGTTTAGCACTTGTAACCTCAATCGATTCGTCGTTAGTTTGGATACAGGGAGAGACAAGTGCCATGGCAACAAAGACAAAATCGACGCCCAAATCTTCGTCGTCTAAATCTATGTCTGTGGCTGAAAAGAAACAAAGCGATACGGCTG
>JBGTAU010000166.1:0-6565 GCA_041749675.1 Rhizobiaceae bacterium
AGTACGGCAATTTATTGCGCGACTTGATAGCCGAACATAAGGTTGATTGCTGGCTGGTGAATACCGGTTGGACCGGCGGCGCGTATGGTATTGGCAAACGGATGCCTATCAAAGCGACCCGCGCTTTGTTGACGGCTGCTCTGGATGGATCGCTAAAAACTGCCAAATTCCGCACCGACAATAACTTCGGGTTTCAGGTTCCTGTGGATGTAACCGGGGTCAACGCTTCGATCCTCGACCCGCGTTCAACTTGGGCCGACAAAAAAGCTTATGATTCTCAAGCTCAGAAACTGGTCGGAATGTTTGTCGACAACTTTGCCAAGTTTGAGAGCCATGTTGATGCGAGCGTCATGGGCGCCGCACCGCGCTGGTTGAACGCCGCCTAATTTTGTTCCCTCCGGACAAAGCCCGTGAAGCCCTGCAATATCCTTTCGGTGTTGTAGGGCTTTTCTTTTGTCCCAAACAAGTTCAATTCATACGTTAGAGACAGGATTGAGCATGGTTGGCGAGGTTATTTATCAGCGATTTGGCGTGACGATCACCGAAGATATGGTGAACGAAAAATTCGTGCGCGCGCAGGGGCCAGGCGGACAGAACGTCAACAAGGTTTCAACAGCCGTTGAAATGCGCCTTGAACTTTCAAAGGCAGAACTGTCTGAATCTGTTCAACTGCGGCTCGTAGCACTCGCTGGTCAGCGTGCAACAAAAGACGGCGAGATTATAATTTTCGCCGACAAATTTCGCACCCAAGAGCGCAATCGCCAGGATGCACGCGAACGGCTGGCTGCGTTGGTTGACAAAGCTGCCACACCACCGCCGCCTCCGCGGCGTAAAACCAAGCCCTCCAAGGGCGCAGTCGAGCGGCGGCTTAAGGAAAAGACAGGGCGTGGCACAATTAAGAAAAATCGTGGCCGGGTGAGTGACGACTAGAGACGCCCTAGCCGCTCCGTCAACAATGCAAAAAAACCATCGTCGTTAATATCGCGCATCACGGTTGCGTTGGCGGAACGATTGGTTACGCCCCACCAATCGATGACGGTCATGCCCATTGTCAAATCTGACGCCAACTCAACGGTGACATTGCAATGGCGGCCCTTGAAAAGCTCTGGCTGCAGCAAATAAGCGATTACACACGGATCATGCAGCGGCCCGCCATCTGTGCCATATTTTTCTTCGTCAAATCGTTCAAAAAAATCTAAAAGCTCGGCAGTTGCATCGCCAACTTTGGTTTTCATAGCACGAAAGCGGTTCACACGCGCTTGTGTGGTGAGTGCTTTGTGTGTGACATCAAGCGGCATGACCACAATCGGTACACCAGAGCGCAAGACGATATCCGCAGCCTGTGGGTCCACGTAAATATTAAACTCAGCGGTGGGCGTGACATTGCCACCTTCAAAAAAACCACCGCCCATCAAGACAATCTCGCGAATTTTTGGGCCAATCTTCGGTTCACGCGTTAAGGCCATTGCAACATTGGTCAATGGGCCGAGCGGGCACAGAGTGATTTCGCCATCTTTGGATGCCAGTATGGTTTCAATAATGAAATCAACCGCATGCTGTGTTTGCAAAGGCATTGTTGGCTCCGGAAGGTCCGGTCCATCCAAACCAGTTTTTCCGTGTACGTGCTCTGCTGTTACCAGTGGCCGCACCAAAGGATGGGCAGCACCGGCAAATACTTTAACGTTTGGCCTGCCTGCCAACTCGCAAATTTTGCGTGCATTTTTTTCGGTGAGCGCCAAAGGAACATTTCCGGCCACCGCGGTTATGCCAACCACGTCCAATTCTGGACTTGCCAACGCAAGCAATATGGCAACGGCATCATCTTGGCCGGGGTCTGTGTCGATGATGATTTTGCGTGCCACTTTGTATTTCCTTCATTTGATAACCGGCTTGAAACCAAGCACGGAAGAGACCATATCTTTTATCGACGGGCAAATGCCAACTTGGGTTTGTTCGCACCTGTCGCTTTATTTAGAGGACGCGTTCGCATGACACGAATAACTGCTTTTTCCAATCCCCTATTGTTGGGATTTGATGCCGTCGAAAAGACGCTGGAACGTGTTGCCAAAAGCGGCGACGGTTACCCACCCTATAATATCGAACGTTTAGCACCGACCAAAAACTCCGAATGCCTCAGAATCACGTTGGCCGTTGCGGGATTTGCTGAAAGTGACCTCGAAGTCACTATGGAAGATAATCAGCTGGTCATACGAGGCCGCCAAAGCGAAGAAGGCGAGCGCGAATTTTTGCATCGAGGCATTGCAGCGCGTCAATTCCAACGCTGCTTTGTGTTGGCTGACGGAATGCGCGTGGCGGGCGCAGAACTCAAAAATGGATTGCTGGCGATTGATCTTGAACGACCGGAGCCAGAAAAATTGATCCGGCGCATTAATATCGCTGTGGCTGATTGAAAGGATAAATTTATGGAACAAGCAAAAATTACATTGTCAGATTTCGAATTTGCTGCACTCGGCAAAGGCGAAGTTGGATATATTCGCAAAATGAAATCAGACGATTTAACCCGCCGGTTTCCTTCACTTAGCCAGATTGCACCCGGATTGGACATCTGGGCTTTGTTTGCCGCCAATGGTGAGCCGATCATTTTGTCAGATCGCCAATCGGCTGTGCTGCAAGGTGCGAGTGAGAATGAAATTCAGCCTGTTTGGCTGAACTAAATATCAAGCCGCGTGCGAATTCGGCTGTTCGGTTAAAAACGCAAACAGTGCCGCGGCATCTTTGGTGCCGCGCAGCTTTTTGACCATGTCAGCCTCGCGCAAAATACGCGCTATGCGCGACAATGCCTTGAGGTGGTCCGCTCCAGCAGATTCAGGTGCAAGCAGCATGAACACCAAATCGACCGGTTCATCGTCGAGCGCTTCAAAATCAACCGGCGTTTCAAGGCGCGCGAAAATACCGGTAATGTTCTTGATGTTTTTCAATTTACCATGCGGTATGGCTATGCCGTTACCAACGCCAGTGGATCCGAGCTTCTCTCGTTGCATTATCGTGTCGAACACGTCCCGCTCGGTCAGCCCAGTGATATGGGCTGCTTTTTCAGACAACATCTGAAGCAATTGCTTCTTTGATGCAGCTTTCAGTGCTGGCATAATCGATTTTTGCGTAACGAGATCACTCAGATCCATAGCCTTGTAACCTTTAGAATTAGAGGGCCGACTTGCCGGCCAATTGCGTCAATTTGGTATGCTTGCTGGATCAATCCAGCCAATGTTCCCGTCATTACGCCGATAAACGACATTTACATGACCATCGCCTGAATTTCTAAAAACCATGACAGGGGAATCTTTCATGTCCAGCTCCATCACCGCATTGGCAACAGACAGTGTTTTCAGAGACATGGTTGATTCTGCAACGATCGTTGGCGCGTAATCGCTGGTAACTTCAATTTCGTCATCTTCGCTCATGCTTTCCATCACGCGATAAGCGATGTCGTTGGAGTGCGCTTGCGTGACGTGGCGATCTTTCAGTCGACGCTTGTAGCGGCGCAAACGCTTTTCGATGCGTTCTGCCGCCTTATCGAATGCCACATGTGGTTCTTGACCATGGCCTTCTGCCTGCAAATTCACTCCGGAATCCAAATGCAAATTGCAATCAGCCGCGTAGCGAGAGCCTGACTTTTCGACTGTAACATGCCCAGAAAAACCGCCATCAAAATACTTATCGATAGCATCTGCGATACGGGTGGAAATTTGGCTGCGAAAGCTGTCACCAAGTTCCATGTGTTTTCCGGATATGCGAAGGGTCATAGTGCTGCTCCTTTGAGAACGGTCGAATCTGCCATGACGGCCACACGAGTTTATATTGGTCTGCGCGCGGTGCAATTCATATCATTGCCTTTGAGAGGCAACGAACAAAAATAGTCCGTCAATTTTACGGAGATTTCATGTCCTAGTTCTGCCGCGAAATTTTCGCGTGGTTTTTAGCCTTATGCCTGCAGCTTTGCTGCAGGGCGGCCCTATAAGCGCGACCTTCGAAAAAGTCAATGCAACCGCCAAAACCTGTTGATAAGCTTAAAAATTAAGCCAAAACAGCAGCATTGGCCCGTTTTTCGCGGCGTCTTTGCACCGACGAAGGAATATTCATGGCTTCGCGATATTTGGCAACTGTTCGCCTTGCGATATCGACACCTGTTTTAACAAGCGCGTCGACAATTTGATCATCGGACAATACGTCCTTGCTGCCTTCTTGCTCGATCATCTGGCGGATGGTGTGGCGCACTGAGGATGCCGAATGCGTTTCTCCACCTTCTGAAGAAGCCAGCGCTGTGGTAAAGAAGTACCGCAATTCAAATACCCCTCGTGGCGTATCCATGAATTTGTTGGCGGTGACGCGGCTGACAGTTGATTCATGCATTTTGATGGCATCTGCCACCATTTTCAAATTGCACGGGCGCAAATGCGAAACACCGTGGATAAGAAATCCGTCCTGTTGTTTGACGATTTCCTTGGCAACCTTCAAAATTGTACGGGCCCTCTGGTCGAGACTACGGGTTAGCCAATTTGCGGTTTGCAGGCAGCCATTGAGGAATTCTTTGTCTTGCGTGGTCTGTGTACGTGAGGAAACAGTCGTGTAATAATTCTGGTTCACCAGCACCCGCGGCAACGCGGCGGGATTGAGTTCTATGAGCCAAGAGCCATCATGGGCAGCGCGAACTGATACATCGGGAATAATGGCATCGATCATCCCGCTTTGAAATAGAGTACCTGGCTTTGGATCGAGCGCTTTTATTTCGGCCAACATGTCCATTATGTCCGCATCATCCACCGCACAGAGCCGTTTGAGTTGTTGAAAATCACGTTTTGCAAGCAGTTCAAGATGCTCAAGCAAGATCGCCATAGCGGGATCAAGTCGGTCTTTGAATTGCAATTGAATGGCAAGGCACTCAGACAGCGAGCGGCCGAAAAGGCCAGGTGGATCAAAGGTTTGTAGTTGATCAAGCACGCGCGAGACTTGTTCGCGCGGTGCGCCGAGTTTTTCGGCAACATCGTTTATGTCTGCACGCAAATAGCCAGTATCGTCAAGTGCGTCGGCAAGTTCGGTCGCAATAAAGCGGTCGCTTGGATCAGCAAAGTTAAAAGCAATTTGTTCCGACACATGGTCGCGCAGCGTTATTGGCGCTGCGGTCACATCACCGATGTCAAAATCCGAGCCTTCAGACCCGTTGCCATTGCCTTGCGCGGATTTCCATTGCGCCGCCATATCCGGCGATAATGCATCCACTGTTCCTGGTTCTTCAGAAAAGACATTGTCCATGGGCGCGTCGAAATTTTCGGCCATCGTCTCTGCGCTGTCTAACTTGGTGTGCACCCAATCTTCCGCCGACGTATTAAAGTCGCCGTCACTTTCTGAGGCGCTTGGTTCTATGCGATCCATTGGGAGAGACGTAATTGGATCAGAGGCAATCTCTAAAAGAGGATTGCGCTCGACTTCCTCATCAACAAATTGGGACAACTCGGTATGCGTCATCTGCAACAGCCTTATCGACTGCATCAGTTGAGGCGTCATCACAAGGGATTGTGACTGCCGAAGTGCTAATTTTGGCGAAAGCGCCATGCTATCTTACCCAGAGTTTCATCATTCCAATGAAACTGGCATGACACTTGCTAGTCAAGAACTAATGAATAGGCGGCGACAATCTGGCACGCTTTATGCATTATTTTGGCTAAAGGGTAAATTGTTCACCAAGATAGAGACGTCGCACGTCTGGATTCGCAACAACTTCGGCGGGAGTACCATGAACCAAAAGCTGACCAGCGTGAATAATATAGGCACGATCTACTAGCCCCAGCGTTTCGCGCACATTGTGATCTGTAATCAAAACACCGATACCGCGATTAGTCAGGCGGCGCACTTCTGATTGAATATCGGCAACCGCAATCGGATCGACGCCGGCAAACGGTTCATCGAGCAACATGAAATTAGGACGTGAGGCAAGTGCGCGTGCGATTTCGAGGCGGCGCCGTTCACCGCCTGAGAGTGCGATTGACGGCGCTTTTCTCAAATGCGTGATGTGAAACTCTTCCAGCAACGCATCCAACTCTTTTTCACGTATCTTTTTATCTTTTTCGACCACTTCAAGCACGGCTCGAATATTGTTTTCGACTGAAAGCCCACGAAAAATTGACGCCTCTTGCGGCAAATAGCCAATGCCTAAGCGCGCGCGGCGATACATCGGCATGCTTGTGACATCATGGCCGTCGATTTCAATCGTCCCAGAATCTACCGGCACCAGCCCAGTGACCATGTAAAAGCAGGTGGTTTTACCTGCGCCGTTGGGCCCGAGCAGTCCGACAGCCTCACCGGCACGTAAACCCAGAGACATGCCATTGACGACTTGGCGGCCCTTGTAGCTTTTGGACAGCCCGCGCGCGATCAACGTGCCTTGGTACTTTTCAGTACGCTGCGCAGCCGCATCTTTTTGCGCTGCCCCACCAATCAATTTTTTGAACAGGTTCAATGAAACAGCTCTACTGCTTGGGCGCGCTTTGGGGATTGAGAACGATGGAGACGCGCCCGCCGCTGCCTTTGCAGCTTTCCAATTTGGCTT
>JBGTAU010000167.1:0-7761 GCA_041749675.1 Rhizobiaceae bacterium
TGTCACTGAAGTAGCGCAGTTAAATCTAGGTTAGCGTTTTATTTTAGATCGATCATACACTGGGCAGTGGCCCATAATATTCAGTTTTCCCATTCCCATTCGTAGTGTGTAAGCGCTTTTTACATGGTCTTGTTATCGCCGTCAGCGCACTCAATTCTCCGCCACATTGAACACCACTGGGGCACCCCCTTCTGTCCTGTCGGACATCTTCCCCGCAAGGGGGAAGATCAGCTCTCCACGGGCTATGCCCCCCCCAAGCTAATGGCCAAATGTAGAGGTTGAGAACTGAGAAAGCCGATATGCATTCCGCTCTTTCCTTCGACGGGAAGATGTCCGACAGGACAGAGGATGGTGCATCGGTTAGAATTGCGCTTTCTGCAACAACCATTTTTCGAAGATCATCGCGTGTGGGCTTGCTTGAGAATTCTCAGCCATGACGAGGTAAAACCCTTCATCCACCGCCACTGGCAATTCAAACGGGGTGATGAGGCGACCGGTGCTCAGGTCTTTTGCGATCATGGAGGTGCGGGCGAGTGCAATGCCTGCTCCTTGCGTTGCCAATTCAAACGCCATGAGTGAAGTATCGACCTGCAGACCAATGGTTTCCGGCTGCTGCTTTATGCCTGCCATTTTAAGCCAAAGCGCCCAGCCTTCTTTGTAGCCTAGAACGTGGATGAGTGTGTGGTTTTCGAGGTCTTTGGCCGTGCGCAAATTGCCATTTTTGAGCAGTTGCGGGCTGCAAACCGGCTGAAGGGATTCGCGCGTAAGTCGATCTGACCTGACTCCCACCCAATTGCCATTGCCGTAGCGAATATCCAGATCATAGGCTTCATTTGGCGCATCGTCGTTCCAGACACTGGAAATAATGCGCAGCGAAATTTCTGGGTGTTTGGCGATGAAATCTGGCAAGCGCGAGCCAAGCCAATTGACTGAAAACCCGATGGCGCAGCGAATGGTCAGAACGTTTGTTGGGTTTTGGCTAAAGACTTCGCGCGTGCCCGCTGCCAATCGTTCAAAGGCGTCTTGCACCTTTGGCAAGAATGCTTCCCCAGCCTTTGTAAGCTGCAGGCTACGCGGCAGGCGTATGAACAGCGGCTCGCCCAGTTTCAATTCCAACAGTTTGATTTGTTTGGAAACAGCGGCTTGGCTGAGGGCAAGCTCATGCGCGGCAGATGTAAAGCTGAGATGACGCGCGGAGACTTCGAATGCGCGCAGCCAAGGCAACGGAGGAAGCTCATGCATAATTGATCCATAACTTTTTTGTAGTCATAGACTATATAATCATTGTTTGACGCCTTTGTCATAAATGCTTCTGATGCGCGCAATTTAGGGAGGCTTTCATGTTTTCAATTTATCCATCCGCGCGACTGCGCCCTTCGCCATTTTTCGATGCTACGGTTCGTGAAGGGGTGACGTCATTCACCACATACAACAACATGCTGATGCCAACAGGCTTTGGAAAGCCAGAGGAAGAATATTGGCGCATTATCAACGGCGTTTCGATGTGGGATGTCGCGGTGGAACGGCAGGTGCAGCTCAAAGGACCAGACGCAGCGCGGCTGGCGCAAATCCTATGCACGCGGGATTTAAGCAAATGTGTTGAAGGCCAAGGCAAGTATGTGGCCATTTGTAATCATGCCGGTACGCTTATTAATGATCCGATCTTGCTGAAACGCGATGACAATCTGTTCTGGTTGTCGATTGCCGATAGCAACATTTTGTTTTGGGCGCGGGCGATTTGCGCCGAGCGCGGGTTGAATGTTGAGATCACAGAGCCCGATGTATCGCCGCTTGCTGTACAAGGGCCGATGGCTGAGGATGTGGTGGCCTCGATTTTCGGCGACTGGGTGCGGGCGCTCAAATATTTCTGGTTCAAGGAAACCACGATCAATGGCATCCCCGTTGCTGTTGCGCGCTCTGGCTGGTCCAAGCAGGGCGGCTTTGAGATTTACCTGATGGACGGCACACGCGGCGGTGAACTGTGGGATATCGTAAAAGAAGCGGGCAAGCCGTGGAATATTGGCCCTGGCAACCCGAATGCGCACGAGCGTATTGAGAGTGGGCTTTTGTCATATGGCGGCGATACCGATGATTTCACCAACCCCTATGAAGTGCGGATGGGCAAGTACATCGACCTTCATGTGCCGGACGATACAATTGGTATTCAGGTCTTGCGGCAAATAAAGGCCGGCGGCATTCAGCGCCAGCAAATGGGTTTAGTGCTGGACGATTAGACACCTGCTGGACCGTCGTTCGTTTGGTTTGATATTCTGGCTGGGGCCAAAAAAATCGGTTCAATGACCAATATTATTTGGTCATATCGGATGAAAAAGAACATTGGGTTTGCGCTGGTTTCGATCAACGCAAAGGCTGGCGATCGTGTTGAGATTTTGCGCGCTGGGAAAGTTGAACCCGCGACGCTGGTGGAACTGCCGTTCATTTAAGGATGTACTATAATATGGATATTCAAACACTTAACCTGCCCAATCTACTTATATCTCAAACAGAAGGCGTGGCGATGGTGCGGCTGAACCGGCCAGAGAAACGCAACGCGTTGGACGCGGATACGATTGAGCAATTGATCACGCTGTTCAATGCGCTGCCACGCTCTGGCGTGCGGGCGGTGGTTTTGGCGGCCGCAGGGGCTCATTTTTCAGCAGGGCTGGATTTAGTGGAGCACCACAAACAAGACCGCAGCGCCGCTGAATTTATGCATGTATGCATGCGCTGGCATGAGGCATTCAACAAGATGGAATATGGCGGCATTCCCGTGATTGCGGCGCTGAAAGGCGCGGTGGTTGGAGGCGGACTGGAGCTTGCGTCAGCTGCGCACATTCGGGTTGCTGATGCCTCGACTTATTTCGCCCTGCCCGAAGGCCAGCGCGGATTGTTCACCGGCGGCGGCGCGACGATCCGCGTGGCGGATTTGGTGGGCAAGGCGCGGATGATCGATATGATGCTAACGGGGCGGATTTACAAAGGCCAAGAAGCGATTGACGTTGGACTGGCGCAATATTTGGTCGAAGACAGTGAAGCCAAAGCAATGGAGCTGGCGATCCGCGCCGCGCAAAATCCACCGCTGTCGAACTTTGCGATCTGCTCGGCGATCTCGCACATGCAGAACATGTCGAGCTTTGATGCAGCCTATGCAGAAGCCGTGGTGGCGGGCATTGTGAACACGCAGCCTGCTGCGCGGGAACGGTTAGCCGCTTTTGCCGACAAGAGCGGGCCGAGGATTAAGCCGGAGTAGTCGGCTTCCCTAACCCATTCATCTCCATCATCACATCAATCATGCGCGGCACATAGCGCTCGGCGTAGCCCATGTTATCGGCGAGCACATACAGCTGGTGGACTTGCTCAGCGAGGAATGATGCGACCGGCAAGTGTTCCGTCATGTTGGTGTAGTAGCGCAAGTCTTTGCGGGCGTTTTGGATGGCGAATTTGGCGGCGCTGTCGTCGTCTTCGAGCGGGACTTTAATGAGGCGCTCGAACATCACAGAATTTGCGCCGCCCGCGACGACGATGTCTTTAAGCGCTTGCATCGATACGCCTGCTTTTGCCGCGACCGTGATGGCCTCGGCGACGATGGCGGCGTTGCTGAGTGCGAGAAAATTATTGATGAGTTTGACCTGATGCCCGGCACCAACGG
Organism: Rhizobiaceae bacterium; assembly: GCA_041749675.1. Taxonomy (GTDB): domain Bacteria; phylum Pseudomonadota; class Alphaproteobacteria; order Rhizobiales; family Rhizobiaceae; genus JANMEX01. The sequence continues at coordinate 3,650 of JBGTAU010000167.1, forward strand.
GGCCAGCATGCACGATGCTATCGGCAAAGCAATCAAGTACCGGTTTGATTTTTGCGAGCGTTGCGTCATCCGCGCCGACCATGAGCGCGAGCTTGCCAGCTTCAGCTTCCTTTGGGGTGCGGGTCATAGGGGCGTCGATGAAATGGATGTTCTTAGTGGCCAAGTCGGCGGCGATGCGCAGCGTTGAGGCGGGCTCCGCGGTGGAGCAATCGGCGATGATGAGCCCCTCGCGCGCGCCAATGAGAATTCCAGCTTCACCATAAATCGCGGCTTCGACTTGCGGTGAGCCGGTCACGCACAGGATGATGAGATCGCAGGTTTTGGCAAGCTCCGCACCCGTCGCGCATTCGGTTGCGCCAAGCGCTAATAGGCTTTCTACAGGCCCGCGATTTTTATGGGCGACTACGGCCAGATCAAAACCCTTTGTGACAATGTTTTTGCCAATGCCGTGGCCCATAAGGCCAACGCCGATGAGGCCGATGCGTTTGATGGTCATGAGGCTTTTCCTGAATTTGGTTTGATCCGATCGAGGGACCATCATGCGCGATGATGGCCCTCCAGTAGATCGGCTTCTATCAGGTATCCGTCAATGGATAGCGGTAAATTTTCAAAGCCTATTATAGCGATTTTACTTCAAAGCCACCACCGCATCGACCTCAAACAGCATGGCATCAATCGCCAGCTTTGGCACAGGGACAAGCGTTTGCGCGGGCAAGGTGTTGCCAAACATTTCGGTGACAGCTTGGGTCAATAAGCCAAGTTTCGCCATATCGTGATCCACTACAAATACATTTAGTTTGATGACTTGGTCAGGTTTGGCGTTGAGGGCATCGAGCGCGGCGCGCAGATTGGCGTAGGTTTGGCGCACCTGCGTGGCAAAATCTGGCGACAGTTCGCCGCGGCTGCCCTGCCCGCCTTGGCCAGAAATATAGGCAATGCGGCCCGTACTCGGCGTGATGACAATGGTGCTGTAGCCATTGGGTGTTGGATCGTAGAGTTGGGCGGGATTAACAATCGTAGGCTTGTCGGTAACGTCTTGCGCCAAGGCGGTGTTTTGTACTGCGCTATTCATACTAAGTAATCCTCCAAGGATGAAAATTTTGATCAAATTGGTCACGTCAATCTCCCTCAATGCTCACAATTGAAAAGGCAGGGGCTGTGAGTGCCTACACATACATCTGCGCTGCTGACAGGGTGGTGTCAGGAGAGAGGGCGTGACAAAAATGGGGCAAACACAATCTGTTGCAATAACCGCTTAAGTTGGGTGCCCTTGGCGCTGATTATTGACGGGCGAGATTGTGACTGTGACGGGATTGCCGAAGGGCGCGCGATGGCGGCTTTGACGCGTAGTTTCTGGAAGCCGTCATGGGGTGAAGAGCGGTCCGCGCAGCGGACGAAACGACCCAGTGAGTCGTTTCGAGCGATGAACGCCCTGAGCCATGCGAAGGGCCAGTGGCCCTCAGCGTCGTGCCGATGGTCAGGTTTCGAATGCGGCCCGCCTTGTTGACCGCGTAATTATAGGCGGTTGCGCCGCGCGTGTCCTTGGTCATATTACCGGTGGCATCATACAGGAACGCCCGCGTGGTGGTCGTGCCCTGTTTGACGTTGGTCAACTTGTTCGAGTTGGCCGGATAGGTGTAGCTGTTGGCGACGCCATTGGCGGTTTCGCTCAATCGATTGCCGTTGTTGTCATAAGTCCATAGCCGCGTGCCGTAAGACCCTGCACCCGTCGAAGCGCCGGACAGCCGCGCGGCATCATTATAGGTTAGCGCCTCATTGTTGCCGGCTGCCAATCCATCGACAATGCCGGTGATGTTGGTGTTATCAGCGCGGTTGTAGAACCGGTTGATCAGCGTGTTGGTGCCTTGCTCGACGATAAGCTGGTAGAGTTCATTGTCGAGGGAGAAGTTTTTGAACAGAATGAGCCCGTTGCCATAGGTGAGCGATTGCAGCAAATCCACTTCGCCCAAGCCGCCCGTACCGGGCAAAGCCTGTGTTTGCGTGGCTGTGCCAAGATTGCCCTAGCCGAACACCGTCTCGCCGCCCATCGGTTGCCAAGCCACATTGGAGGCCAGCGTGACGACTGCATCTATCAACTGAGTGCTTTTTTATCCGTTGATTCCAGCGCTAGGACTTTAGGTTGAGTTTGTTTTTGCACAACTTCAAGTTACTTATAGTTCTTTCGTCTTTTTTTTGTATTTTGTTAAATAAAAACAATGCTTTTTCATAGTTTCCCATGTCCATGTTAGCGCATGCTAGATTGTATTTTGCGCTATGATTATTTGGACTGATAACTAAAATAGTGAAAAAACTACATTCTGCCTCTCGATACATACCATGCTGCGAATAAGAATTACCAAGTGCTAGCCAAGCGTCTAAATCACATGGGTCAATTTGAATTGATTTTTTAAAATACCGAATAGCCTGTTCGTATTGTTCAGTTTTAAAGTAAATATTTCCTAGGCAATACCAAACGTGATTGGCAAATTCGGCGTATCTCTTTCTGATTCTCAAGTCATCATGAACCATTTCTTCGATTGCTAATTCATACTTTTTTGATTTAATGAGTACATGCACTGTTTGAAATCGAGCTTGTATTTCGTCGGAAGAACTATCTTTTTCTAAAACCACCTTTTGGCCTCCTGCTGTGCTCCGCTTCATCTGGATGACCTATATTTCTTTCGCGGTCGCCAGTTTTAGCTCTATCTGGAGCGCCTTTCTGTTGGTTTGGATTTTTTGGTTTTTCATATTTCTTTTTTCCGCCTTCAGGTTTCGATATCATCGGTGGTGATACACATGGGCATTCTGCGTCTGCCATAGTTGTCGGTGTCAGGATAGCAACCGCCACAGCCAAACAGATTCTGATTGGCCCTTCTGCCGCTGGTAAAGCAAACGGAAGTAACTTTTGTGCCCATGGCGCAGCCATCATCGCTCGCTGTAACCCGTCCGGATCAATCCCCATCAACGGTAATTGCCCAGCATACCCATAAACACTTGGCCCGTCGACAAACCCAAGTGGATCGGCCTGACTATACCTCCCTAGGCTCGGATCATAAGTCCGGTGCCAGTTGTAGGCAAGGCCGTCTTCGATTTGGAACCATTGGCCCGGGCAGGCGTTGGTGGTTCACCGGCGAGACGGTGACGGTGACGGGGTTGCCGAAGGGGTCGTATTTGGATGCCCAAGCGATTGTTGGCGCTGCGCTGTTGGTCATCATGACAGATGTAATGCGTGATGGTGGCGGGGCGGATTATGTTCGCTTTGCCGCCACCACGTTCTTCACATCGCGCTGCCTTTATGAATATCCATCAGCAGCTTTTCCGTTTTGGCATCTTCCAGTTTGTTGATCATCCGTTTGGATTCGTCGATGTCGCGCAGGGTTTTGGTGATTGAAATGGAGGTGTGGACCAACATGATGGCCGCCATAGCATAGAAGCCCTTCGCGGCGAAGCTGGCTTCGAGGAAGTAGATGCCGCCTGCCATCATGCCGGCGGATAGGATGAAGCTGGCGAGCGTGAACATTGTCCAAGAATCGGATGGTTTAATGGCATAGTGATTTTGCATTTTTGAATTCCTTTTGAGTTGTTGGGTTAGTTGTTGTTGAATGTTTGCGCAGTGATTTGCAGGCGCGCCATGATTTGATCTGCGCGGCTGATGGTTTCTGGGCCGCAGCCCGCCTCAGTGAGGCGTTGCTCTAATCCTTCCGGACACCAAGCGATTTGCAAATCTGCCAGCGCGGTTTCAGCCACATCTTCGAGCGTTTGCCGTTCGCGCAATCGGGTCAGCGTTTGCTCGGCATCGGCCAGTGCGCCAAGTCCGATAGACGGGCGTGCTTGGCGAAGGCGCATGGTGTTTTGTGCAGCGGCGGCTAGGCGCTGGCCACGTTCCAGATCGCGCAGTCGGCGCTCGCCTTCGCGTACGTTGGCTTTCAACTTGTCGATTTCTGCTGAAAATTCGATCTGTCCGTGCGCAACAGCGTCGCGCTCTGTTTCGAGGCGCGCAATGACGGTGGCTGTTTCTTGGGCAAGCTCAAGCTTATCATTTTGGATGGCTTGCACGGCGCGATCTTCTAATCTTGAAATTTGCTCATTCAGTTTGCCTTGTTGGCGCGCCT
>JBGTAU010000168.1:0-5240 GCA_041749675.1 Rhizobiaceae bacterium
TCGTCAAGCAACACTGCATCGATTGTCATGGGCCTGACACTCAGGAAGCGGGGCTGCGGCTTGATCAGCTCTCAGAAAAACTAGACGATTCCGAGGCTGCCAGGGCTTGGGTGAAGGTACTCGACAAGGTGGCCAGCGGAAAAATGCCGCCTGCAAAAGTCATTGAGGAAATCCAAACCTCATCGCCCTGCCCAACGCCTGCGATGCGCAAAGCTAAATGCAGCGCCGCCGAACCTGAAGATAGACCAACACAATGAAGACCACCGCCCAAATATTCGGAAACGCGAGCCTCAAACGCGTCTAGTTTTGGGCCTAACGGCGCAATAAAATTAGATGCAAAAGCCTCGGCGACTTCAACTTGCTCATGGCCAGACATATGTGGACGGGAAAGATAAATACGCATTTCTAACCTTTGTTTAATTGGCGTGCTGGATTTCCTACCACAGTTGTACCGGGCAGTACGTTGCGTGTCACAACTGCCCCCATTCCAACCACGGCACCAGCGCCTATTTCTATTCCTTGCTTAATAATTGCACCAGAACCAATATAAACATGGTCACCAAGCGTAACGTTTCCATTGACTTTAGCGCCCGGCGCAAGTGTGACGTAATCGCCAACGATACAATCATGCTCAACATACGAATATAAATTTGCATGAAACAATCGGCCAATGCGTATGTTGGAAGTGAGTGTCACAAACGGAGAAAGGCAGGCGCCTTCACCGATCACAACATCGTCCATTTCGACGACACTAGAAGCGCGAGCGCCAACAATAGACACGTTAGATGCATGGCACTTATTGGCTAGTTTTTCTCTTATTGTTGATGCGGCCACGGCAATGCATGCCGCTTTATTGTCGAATGGAGCATCCAAATAACTTGACCAACTCAAAACACTGCAACCATTAACGACTTCATCTTTAATGCCATCGTCAATAAACACATACTCTGAATTTGGATTTGACATACGTATGATTGGCATAATACCCCTGCCGCAACCAGCCGCACCATACACGCCAATCAAACTCTTCATTTTTCGCTTCCAGTGAATTTTGGCATTGTTGTCTCACCATCTGCGGAAATGCCATCTCGATTAAGAACTTTGCCCAGCGTCATCAAAATTATTTTGAGATCCAGAATTAAACTTTGATTTTCAATATACCAAACATCAAGCTCAAATTTTTGCTCCCAATTGATGGCATTTCGACCGTTCACTTGTGCCCAACCGGTGATTCCCGGCCGCACCTCATGGCGCCTTGCTTGCTGCTGCGAATACAAGGGCATATATTCGACCAAAAGCGGCCGCGGACCAACAATGCTCATGTCTCCCTTTAACACGTTCCACAATTCGGGCAGTTCATCCATGGAAGATTTGCGTAAAAAAGATCCAAAACTTGTCAGTCGGCGGTCGTCAGGCAAGAGAACACCATTGTCATCAACTGCATTGAGCATGGTCCGAAACTTAATCATTTCAAACGTTTTTCCGTGATGCCCGCAACGAATTTGACGAAAAAAGACCGGCTTGCCTAAGCGTTGAGCAACGAGCAGCGCAATAACAAAAATGACTGGCGCAAGAATAACAAGACCGGTCGCAGCCGCTACGATATCAAACAGTCTTTTCATCTGATACCATTTCATCCTGTTTTCGGCCATCCACGACCCAATCAATCCATTTCTCGGCAAGCGTGTTTCTGTCAAATTGAATTTTACCCAGAACCGCCGAATTCTTTGCCATCTCTGCCAGCATCTGTGGATTATCTGCGGCCTCCTGCAATGCGTCGGCAAATGCTTGCGCGTTATCAGGCGATACAACAAAGCCGCACTTATTTCTTTGAATGAGATTGGCGATCCAGCCCGGATAATTTGTTATGACGGGCAGACCTGCGGATAGGTAGTCAAAGAACTTATTCGGCGACGTGCCATTGTAAAAGGCTGGTACATTTAATAGGCATTGTATCCCGATGTCGGCACGTTGCATAAAGCCAACGAGATCCTTTTTGGGCATTTCATTATAAAAAATGATATTAGTTAACGCCGCCTTCGCGACTTTTTCCTTAAGCCCAGCCTTGAGCTTACCTTGACCAATGAGAACGATCTTTATGTCAAGGCGATTTCTGTTTTGAAGAACAGCCGCGGCATTTATGACGGCATCGAGACCGTTTGCGTGTCCATGTGTACCGGCAAACAGCGCAACAAAGTCACTGTCTTTGATCTTTTCAAAACCATTCAACTGATTATGCGACTCGGAAAAAAGCGAGACATCGCAACCATTGGGTACAATTAATATTCTTTCGGCGCTCACGCCCCGCTTTTTAATTCCCTCAGAAATACCGGGCGCCAGTGCGATCAGTCGATCAGCTGTGCGATAGGACATCCATTCGAGTATGGATAATAACAGCAAAACAGCAGGATTACGAATAACGCCCATGGCCTTGGGCAATTCCGGCCAAAGATCCCGTACTTCAAAAACAAAGGGCTTACGGCGAAATAGTTTGAAAAGTATACCGGGAATGCCCGCAGTCAGAGGCGTGGTTGTCGCAAACAGCATATCCGCCTTTGTGGTCAATGCAATACGCGACGCACCGAGCGCATATCTCACAAATGTTCTCGTACGTTTGAGCAAACCATCAGAATTGGAATAGGATAAGTCAAATTCAGTGACATTAATCCCATCAACAATGCCTGATCGTCTGCCATTTTCAAATGCCGTTAAAATGCCTGTATCGCCACCTTTATAGGACCCACAGACCATTGTGACCTGATGACCGGCATCCACCAAACGCCGGGCCATTTCGTACGATCGTGTACCGCCCGCGCCTGACGGTGTCGTAAAATGCTGATGGATGTACAACAGGTGCATGACTAAAACTCAAAGCGGGTTTCGATTGCGCACGGTTGACAAACTTCAACCTCCAGTACGGGCAATTGTGATTTAGCCAGATAGGTATGAGACTCGTAACCATCGGTCAATTGAATTCGCATCAATGGAACATCGCATATAATTTCGATCCGCAGGTCTTTTCCAATTATTTTGTTGTTTTCGATACGATAATCCCCCGGTGCTAATCGCCACCGAATGACTGCACTATTCGTGAACCCGTCAATATTATCTGTAACAGTAAGTGTCTGTGCATCAAGCAAAACATCTCGCTTATGTGTAGCTCCTGCAGCGTCGACATATTCAGCAAACGCACTCACATTATCTTCCCCAGTTTGAACTTTTTGCATTTTGGTTGTTTTCAACCAGTCGCCATACAAAAATCGTCCCAAGCGCGGCATCTGATCGCGTTCATCAAACTGAATTGTATTGTGAGACGCTACGCCACTAAAATATGAGACGTCGGCTTCATTAGCCGCATAGCTATAAGTGCCGCCATCGCGAAGCAAACTGTGGCCATTGACCCATAGATCAATGTGGAGCGCATCAGCATGGCTAGGCCTGAATTTAAAGCGAGGATAGCGCAGCACTACCTTTGCTTCTGCCGTGCGCAACAAGTGATAGCCTCCGTCATCAAACGTTCGCGAGGCCTGTGGATCACTAAGCGGTTGCGTGACATCAATATCCAGCCACCTTGACGCGTCATCCCACGGACCAGTTTCCGCTACTGCCCGTTTCCCACGAAATAACAGACTTGCTCGCTGCAAGGACGACCGAAAATCGCGATAGCGATTGTTGGAGAGCTTTACAATTTCAGCCCCATCATTCGCACCAATATTGGGTGCATCTCCCGTGACCTTATCAACCAGTGAATCCATCCAATTCGTGGCCAATGCTAGACGTTCAATGATATCCTCATGGAACGGGGATAAGCCTAAATTTCTGCGCCAAGTTTCAGCTATCGCAAAGGTATCCAGAACCATACGATGATAATTGACTGAATATTGGCTAAAGCTGCCATCGTCACTGATGAGCTTTCGAGCACGATTTAAAAGCCAATATCGGCCTTTCTGCTCCCATTTTTTTCCAGACTTCATACCAAACGCGCGCAGCCACGAGCCGCCGATAAACAACGCCGCAGCTTCCGAAGTGCCATGATTGTTGGATTGTCCGATGGCATATTCCATGGTCGGCGCAATCCGCTTTAAATGCATGAAAACCAGATCTAGCAAATTCTGGTTTGATTGTTTTTCTTGCCCAAGCATCAATGCAGCAGTAGCCAAATGAATGACCCGTATTGATGCCTCTTGGCCGCATTTCCAATTCAAGCCGTGATAAGGGCGATTGCTAACAACCCAATCCCCCAGCCAAGCGTTCATTCTGGCCAACTCGGCGGTGTCTCCAAATGCTGCGCGACTGGACATGGCGAGCAACCAATCAAACCTTGAGGCTTCCCAGACGGTTTTGATATCGCCAAGTTCAGGATCAAAATCAGAAAGCTCAAACCAAGGTTTTTCGGAGTTACCAATTGTGCCTTTGCGAAATGGATTGGCGAACCAATTCGGTGGTAATTGGTCAACCAGCGGAAACTCATGTGCTGAAAACCATTGCCCGGTGGTTTGCCAGCGGTTTAATGGCGCGAGGTGTCGGCGCTGCGCGTTCGCAACAACACTTTCTTGAACAGTGTCGAAAAATGGTCCGTGAGGTGCGACGTGCTGAATCCGCAATACCGGGTGCAGGCCTAATTTTAATCCAAGTCTATAAGTACCAACCCTAATAAGATTGCTAATCCCCAGCGCTGACAAAGTGCGCATGCGCGCACCTAAACGACTTCCCATCAATTAACCTGTTCGCGAATTTGCTTTGCCGCCTCAATGGTAACACGCGCAACTTCAAATAGCTCTTCAACAGCGATTGGTGAAGCGCCGCCATCTTTAACAGCCGTTACGAATGCTTTTGCGCACGCAGTCTGGCCTTTATCCTGCCGCCATAAATTTTGCCGACTAAAACCAGGCCAATTAAACCCTTTGAGCTTGAGAAAGTTGTCAAGCTGTAGTGTTCGCCCAGCGCAAAAGACCTCAACCCGCTCTTTGGCAAACGAACTGCCACCATTTGCAAGATAATGAATTGTGCCTTGCGAACCATCGGCAAAACCCAGCACAATTGTCGCCTTATCCTCAACGATCGCTTCATGAGCGTTCAAACCCATGCTGCGCGCATAAACGGAAGTGATTGAGGACCCCGCAAGATACCGCATCAAATCGATCAAATGGCATGCTTCTCCAATGATTCTGCCACCACCAACTGCAAGATCTTGCGTCCAATGATCTTGCGTAATAGCGCCCGCGTTCATAACCATGACA
>JBGTAU010000169.1:0-1774 GCA_041749675.1 Rhizobiaceae bacterium
GCCCGCCCCAAAGGTCGAACCATCGTCATCGGTGCAGGTAAAGGCGCGGCGCAATTGGCTGCGGCATTTGAAGAGTTGTGGGAAGGTGCGCTCGAAGGTGTTGTCGTCACGCGTTATGGCTACGGAGCAGTTTGCCAACACATCAAAGTTTTGGAAGCTAGCCATCCCGTTCCCGATACAGCTGGACTGCGAGCAAGTCAGGCCTTGTTTGCAGCTGTTGACGGGTTAACTGCCGATGATTTGGTGGTCGCACTCATCTGCGGCGGCGGCTCAGCGCTGCTGCCCTCACCTGCTGCAGGTTTAACATTGGCCGATGAAATCGCTGTCAATGAAGCACTGCTTGCCTCCGGCGCGCCGATTTCCGTCATGAATTTGATACGAAAGCACATCTCCACCATCAAAGGTGGGCGGTTGGCACTCGCTGCTAATCCCGCAAAATTAGTCAGCCTAATTGTTTCCGATGTCCCCGGGGATAGGCCTTGGGAGGTAGCTTCTGGCCCGACAGTGCCAAGTGCTGCGCGTCGCACTGATGCACTTGAGGCCATTCGTTTGTATGGAATAGTGCTACCACCGCACGTGATAGCACATTTGCAAAATCCTGCGCTAGAAAGCCCTCTACCAACAGATCAACGCTTTTCCACTCAGGATGTGCATATCATTGCATCGGCTGGCAAATCCCTCGAAGCTGCGGCGCAGATTGGCCGCCAATACGGCTTGAACACTTACATTCTTTCAGATGCCATCGAGGGCGAGGCTCGTGATGTTGCCAAGGTTCATGGTGCAATCGCACGGCAAGTTTTGGATAAGAGTCAGCCATTCACAAAACCTGCCCTGATTTTATCAGGGGGTGAAACAACCGTTACTTTGCGCGGCAAGGGTAAAGGCGGGCGCAACAGCGAGTTTTTGCTGGCATTGGCTTTGGAGATCGATGGACAGCATGGCATCTACGCATTTGCTGCCGATACTGATGGCATCGATGGTTCCGAGGACAATGCCGGCGCATTTGCGGATGATACGAGCGCCAAACGTATGCGCCAATCGGATCTAAATCCCGATGCACTGCTGCGTGATAACAATGCGTGGACCGGATTTCATGCTATTGGTGATTTGTATGTTCCAGGTCCAACTGGCACGAATGTCAATGATTTACGCGCCATTTTGATATTGGACGTGTAGAATTGCGGTGATAAGCGCAATCAGCAGTTAACTTTCGGCAGTTATACTCTTCAGACACGTTGGATTTAATCAACGCTGATTTGGGGTGCACCGAATGAAACATGCAAGAGTTGAAGACCAGACAGGCTCAGAAGAAAAAAAATCATTTCGAGCGCGTAACCCAGAGCGCGATCTACTCAACGATGACGAGCGCATTGAGCGTTTAGACGGCTTGTTACAAGACGTGCTCGCCGAAGTACGGGCTGAGCGTAAGGGATTGCGCCAGCGCTACGAAAGCTCGCTCGACAATGAAATTCGCCCGCTTGATATGCGCGCTTGGAGCATGCAGCCGTCGGATATTCTCACAGATTCAGACCTATCGCTTGCCCAATGTGTTGCCCGTCTTAAGAAGCTTGAAGCTCAGGATCATATCTTGCAGCAAATTCAGCAAGACTTGGCTCGCTTGCAAGGTTTGACGATCGAATAGTCAAACCGGCATCCTTTCGCGTTTCAAAATAGAATGGCATGACCACGCCGAACGTCGCATTGAATTGTGCGCAAATCGGTAGCAAGTATCCTTTGTGCACAAAACGCGAGGATGCTCATGCGCATTGCATTC
>JBGTAU010000170.1:0-2170 GCA_041749675.1 Rhizobiaceae bacterium
ACTTGTCTTGGCTGAATGTGACTTCCGCGCCTTCTGGCAAGCTCGCCTTAAAATCCTCGGCAACCTTCTTCACCGCATCAACCGTGTTGATGAGGTTAGCGCCGGTGCTTTTCGACACTTCAATCGCAATCGCCGACTTACCGTTCAACCGCGAGACACTGGTCGCATCTTTATGAGTGGAGCGAATATCCGCCAAATCGCGTGCGCGCACCACGGCATTGGGACCAGCTACGATTGGCAAATTGGCGACGTCTTCGACCGTCTCAATCAACGACGGCACTTTGACCGCATAGCGACCTTCTGCGCCTTCAAGCGCACCGGCAGCCACGAGACTGTTGGAGCCTGCAATGCCACCAATCAGCTGATCGAGCTTCAACCCATAAGAAGACAGCTTAACCGGATCAATAATCACTTCGACAAGATCATCGCGCGCGCCTTTCAGCGTTGCGTTCAATACACCGTCAACTTCTTCAATCCGTGTGCGCAATTCACGCGCCGCCTTGACCATCGCCCGCTCAGGCGCATCGCCAGATAGAGTGACCACAAGCACTGGAAACTCAGACAGGTTAACTTCAAAAATACCAGGCTCATCCGCCCCTTGTGGCAGATCGCGCTTGGCATCAGAAACCTTGGAGCGCACATCATCCAGCGCCTTGGCCAGATCCGCGCCAGCCTGAAATTCCATCAAAACATTGCCGCCGCCTTGATAGGCGGTCGAGCGCATTTCTTTGATGCCTTTGATATTTTTCAGCGATGTTTCCATCGGCCGCAACAGCAGCCGCTCCGCATCTTCCGGAGAAATGCCTTGATACGGCAATGACACATAAATGATCGGGATTTGAATATCCGGCTCAGCTTCCTTCGGGATCGAGATGTACGACAACGCACCTGATACCAAAAAGAACAGCAGGATCGAAATCGTCAACCGCGCATTGCGAATAGCAAGGTCAATGATATGAGACATGTTTTGTCCTCTCTATCAATTTTGCGCGGCGGCAAATTCCGCCATAAGTTTTTTCATCAAAGCAGCATCAGGTTCCACCACCGTCACGCTATCGCCTTCAGCCACAAAATCTTGACCCGACACGATAACCTTTGTGCCTTCAGCAACGCCAGTTAATACGATTGCGTCCGTGGCATCATCAATGAGCTCAACCTTCAAGAAGATCACCTTATTGTCTTTGTCCACAGCGCGAATACCCAGCGCACCATCGGCATTCAGCGTTACGGCAGAGCGCGGCAATTTGATGGCTTTGACCGCGTCAGATTTCAAATCAATCTCCGCCGTCATGCCAGCGGGAATATGACCATCGGTATTTTGAACAGCGACCTCAATACGAAACGTGCGGGTCGCGACATTGGACTCGCGGCTGATGTAGCGAACTGTACCTTCTTCGATAGCACCATTGACCAAACGCACGACGGCAGGGCTGCCGACCTTAATGCTGGCCAAACTGCGCTCTGAAACTTCTCCTGTTGCAATAATAGGATCGAGCGACAACAGTGTGGCGACGGGGGCGCCTTGCTGGACTGACGATCCATTTTCAACAGCAATCTTATCAATGATGCCGTCAAATGGCGCGATCACTTGCGTGCGCTCAAGTTCCGCCTTTGCCGCTTCATAGCTCGACTGAGCACCTTGCAAATCGGCCCGCACATCATCGAGCTGCAATTTGGCGACATTGCCGCGCTTGGCCAAAGCTTCAGTCGCTTCGGCCTTAGACTTCTTCTGCTTGACGACCTCTAAAGCGGCATCAACGGCAATCTTCTTTTCTTTGGAATCCATATCCAAAATCACATCGCCAGCCTTCACCACATCACCTTGCTTGAAGGCCAGCATCGAGATGGTACCGCTCGAACGCGACGCCAATTCTGCCCTTTTGTCCGGCGCTGTTTGTCCAGAAATGCGCGTTGTCAAGCGATGATCAACAAAGGGAACCGCAACCGCAGAGACGGTACGCAGGGCCTTGACCGTGGACTCAACTTTCGCTGGTTCAGCCTTCTTTTCCGTCTCTTCCGCCTCGCTGCCAACAGCAGAAAATTCGCCCGTTAGCACCCAAGCGCCAGCGGCCAAAAGCACGAGAAGCGAAGCAACTTTATGAAAACGAATATTGGCCATTGTTTTTCCGGACGTTGATGATGTGATGCGCGCACATATTCGGTGCGCATT
>JBGTAU010000171.1:0-2048 GCA_041749675.1 Rhizobiaceae bacterium
TTTGGGTGATGCGAAACCTTATACATTCAGACATTGTTACATCGGGGCGAAAACCAGCCGTGAGGTTTCGCAAAATGTCTCCGCTTACGACAATCATACTGACCACATTGGCCGCCACTTTATTTATGGCGGCATCGTGGGTCATGAAGACACTATCACAAGGTCAAATGCTTTGGACAATGCCCCTTATTTTCTTGTTGTTGGGATTGGCTGCTTGGGTCGAAATCGAAGTCTTGCGCGCCACCCGAATGGGCCATGTCATGGTCATGATGTTGGCCATCGAGCTGTTGCTCACATTTGCCGTCGCTTGCTTTTTTCTCAATGAAAAATACAACGCGCAGGAGTTCGCAGGCGTCGCTGTGATTTTGATTGGCATGATTGTATTGACGGCTGGACAGTCCCATCCGCAATCAGAAGCCATTGACAATGTTCAAGCCGTGAAAGCACCTCAGCTTACAAAGCAAACAGCGATGCCTAACGACCCGAACCGTCAGACTAAACCACGCCTGCGTCAGACCTTCAACACATCGACGCCCGGTAATGGTTTGCCTTCCATCCATTCAAGAAACGCGCCGCCAGCCGTTGAGATATAAGTAAAATCATCGGCGACACCTGCGTGATTAAGCGCAGCCACAGTATCACCGCCGCCTGCCACGGAGACAAGTTTTTCGGCCTTGGTTTCAGCTGCCGCAAGTTTGGCAGCCGCCACTGTCGCCTTGTCAAACGGTTCAATTTCAAACGCACCAAGCGGACCATTCCAAACCAACGTGTTGGCCTTCTTAATCCAAGCACCAATAGCAGCCACGGATTTTGGCCCGACATCGAGCATCATCGCATCCGCTGGGATCGCATCCACATCAACCACCTCATTGGCGGCATTGGCTTTGAATTCGCGTGCAACAACACCATCGTCTGGCAATACAATCGCGCAACCAGCGCTCGCTGCTTCGATCATGATCTGCTTGGCCGTCGCTGCCAAATCATGCTCACACAATGATTTTCCAACATTGATGCCTTTGGCTGCCAAAAAAGTATTGGCCATGCCGCCGCCAATCACGAGCGCGTCAACCTTTTTCACGAGGTTCATCAGAAGATCGATCTTTGAGGAAACCTTTGCACCGCCCACAATCGCGACCACGGGCCGCACTGGATTGCCAATGCCCTTTTCCAGCGCCTCTAATTCGGCCTGCATCGTGCGCCCTGCAAATGCGGGCAATACGCGAGCAAGACCTTCTGTGGTGGCATGGGCACGATGCGCGGCAGAGAATGCGTCATTGACATAAATGTCAGCATTGACCGCCAGCGCTGCAACCAAGGCCGGATCGTTCTTTTCTTCACCCTTATGAAATCGTGTGTTTTCAAGACAAAGAATGTCCCCCTCTTTCATAGCTGAAACTGCTTTTGAGGCGACGTCGCCAATGCAGTCTGACGCAAACGCAACGGGACGACCGATCACTGCGGAAGTAGCCTCTGCGACTGGTTTCAACGACATCGACGGATCTGGGCCATCCTTGGGTCGCCCAAAATGCGCGAGCAAAATAACCTTCGCGCCCTTGTCAGCCAGTTCGCACATGGTCAGTGCAACGCGCTCGATGCGGGTGAAATCACTCACTTTGCCCTCTGCCATCGGCACATTCAGATCAACCCGCACCATCACGCGTTTGCCGCGAACATCGCCAATCATGTCCAGTGTTTTGAAATTGCACATTGAGTAAACTCCATAGGTTATCGCATCAAATTTTGCCGCGACCTTATACAGCGATGTTGAAGTGGCAAAGCTAAAATTCAGCGAGAAAACAGTTTTTCCCGCAGCATCAGTGCCCATGTTTTAATCGCGACAGCCATATTGGTGACGGATAAGAATGCTGGAATAGGAGGCGGTGCAAGTTGCGGTTCGACCGAAACGCCAACCTCAATCACATGACCTTGTTCATCCAAATCCCGCACTATCAATTCGATATCGCCAAGCGGCAATCGGTCGGCATACTCGACCCGCCCGCCAAGCCGATCCGTCATAAATTGTGCGATAGTAACCTTTGCTTCGGCAT
>JBGTAU010000172.1:0-5210 GCA_041749675.1 Rhizobiaceae bacterium
CTTCGCGAAGAAAGCGGGCCTTGAAATCGAGCCGTTGATGGCCGTACTGTCCAAAGGCGCGGCTGGTTCATGGCAAATGGAAAACCGCCACAAAACCATGAACATCATCAAATTCGACTTTGGCTTTGCCGTCGATTGGATGCGCAAAGACCTCGACATATGCCTGTCAGAAGCACGGCGCAATGGCGCGACCCTTCCGGTCACAGCATTGGTTGATCAATTTTATGGCGAAGTACAAAAAATTGGCGGCAATCGCTGGGATACATCGAGCCTGTTGGCGCGCTTGGAAAAATGACAGCAGCCGAAATCATCGACTGGCTGGAAGACAATGCCTCTCTTGACAATCGCACGGGCATGGCGCGGTTTGGCATTGATACAACCAAAGCCTTTGGTGTTTCGAACGCTACGCTGCGCCCGTTTGCCAAGTCGTTGGGTAAAGATCACGAACGCTCAAGACAGCTATGGGAAAGCGGTTGGCGCGAAACGCGTCTGCTCGCGATTTTCACGGAAGAGCCTCAAAAAGTAACGGCCGCACAAGCGTGGAAAATGGCGGGCGACTTCAACTCCTGGGAAATCGTTGACCAATCAGCAGCCCTATTCGTCGAAGCAAAACTGACAGAAGAACTCATCCCATATCTTGCATTGGATGAACGCGAGTTTGTACGCCGTACGGCATTCGCCATGATTGCAACTGCCGCGGTTCATCAGAAGAAGCGCCGTGATGAAGACTTCTTAGACTATTTGCCGCTGATCGAGCAATTTTCAAACGATCCTCGCAACTTCGTCAAAAAAGCCGTCAACTGGGCACTGCGCCAGATTGGCAAACGCTCCCTATTTCTAAACGCTCCTTCGTTAGAATTAGCAAATAAACTTATGATATCAAAAGATAAATCCGCGCAATGGATTGGCAAAGATGCGGTGCGTGAACTGAGCGATACAAAAACACTTGCAATGATCGGCCAAAAGAAAACGCCCGCAAATCGCCAAGCCCTACTTGGCAAATCTTAAGCGCTGCTGTCTTTTTCCAAAATCATATAGTCGAGCGGCAATTGTGTAGTGTACTTGATTTGCTCCATAGCAAACGCCGACGACACATCACGGATCTCGATTTTGGCAATCAAGCGCTTGTAAAATGCATCATAGGCGGCGATGTCTGGCACCACGACTTTAAGCAAATAATCGACGTCGCCGCTCATGCGGAAAAACTCGACGACTTCGGGAAACTCTTGAACCACTTCCGAAAATCGCTTGAGCCATTCCGTGTTGTGAGCATTGGTGCGGATCGAGACAAACACTGATACCTTGGTATTGACTTTTTCAGGGTCTAAAATCGCTACTCGGCGCTTGATAACGCCTTCTTCTTCCAGCTTTTGAATCCGCCGCCAGCACGGCGTGGTCGACAAGCCAACTTTCTTGGCAATATCGGCAACGGCGAGCGTTGTATCTTCCTGTAGCAAGCGCAGAATTTTACGATCAAGACGATCCATTTAAGTCTCCTGAGAAAATTTTACCTCAAATGGCGCAAATATATGAAAATGACAACCTCAATTTAAGTCATACAGTGCGAATGGTAAAAAATCATTTCAGACTATGTTTCGTCGAAGTTCATGCCGTCGCGGACGGTCGCGCTGAAATCGTGGCCTTCCAACGCAATACGTTTGCGCAATTTTCCGGAACAGCGATGCGCGCCAACTTCATGAAATCAAGCGCAACCAGCCCAGTAATATCGGCAATACTATAATAATCACCACACGCAAATTCTCGGTTTGCCAACTCCTTGTCCATCAATTCTAGAAAATCGATAGCCTTTGGCTTATTCGCCTCGCCCCATTCCGGAATTTGCGGGCGCTCCCAATCCTGCATAGCTGGATGAATATGGCGAAAGGCTGCCGCAACAGGGAAGAAAAAATTTAACTCCAGTCGCCGATTCCACATCTCCACCTGCGCTTTGCCCAAAGCACCCGTGCCAAACAATGCAGGTGTCGGATGCAGCTCTTCAAAATAGCGGCAAATCGCAACCGACTCCGTCAAAATAGTCCCGTCATCCAATTCGAGCACCGGTAATCTTTGCAAGGGATTGCGCTGTGTAATTTCTTCACTGCGATGGCCCAACTCCCCCATATCCACCGAAACCAATGGAACTTCGATGCCCTTTTCGGCCAAGAAAATGCGCACGCGACGCGGATTGGGCGCACGACCACCATCATAAAGTTTCACGATCAAATCTCCCTTTCAACAATCAAAGACCAAAAACACCCTTAAAGAAAGTAGAAATCTTCATCCAAAAATCATGGGGCACCTCAGCTAGATCACCACGCATTTTGCGCCAACTTGACGGTCGTTCAAAATCACCCTGCCAAACCCCGCGCTTTGCGCCGCGCGCCGCTGTTTCCTCTGCAAAATAGTCGCCGTAAGAGACGGCCCATCCCGACGAAACCATCTGCCGGTTCAATTCCTGTTGCCCAACAGAACAGCGTACGAGCAATCGGCCGTACTTATCGTGTTGCCAGCCTTTGCAGTCCACGGCACGCTTGGAAATCAATTGCTCCAAGTGCTTGCGGGCTTCCCGCCCACATGGATAGTTCGCTTTGCCGCTTTTGCAGACTTGCAAATATTCAGGTGCGTCAATGCCTTCCAACCGCAGTTTAGCACCCTTGAGCACAAGCGAATCGCCATCAACAGCGGTCGGCACGCCTTGTGAGCGAACGGCAGAAAACTCATCGAGCCGAACCACCACCAGCACCAACAACGCAAAAAAGCCAATCATCAACGCCCAATCAAATGTGCGCTGCAACGGCGAACGCGGCACTGATCGTCTGCGATAGGAACGAAAGCGCACGAACAAAAAATTCCTTTGTTTTCAATCGAAAAACCAAATCATGAACTGTTCATTAATCATACCGGTTTAGCATTTTTAGCAATCATTAGTTTTCCCAATAAGGCCAATTTGACGCCTATGTATCTGGCTCGCGCAAAATCAGCAGACAAAAACATTGTGGATCGCCGCAAGCGCGTGCGCAATCCCAGTGTTTCGCGCACCATTAAGGAAACCCGAGCCAAACTTTCAGAAGGCGGCACTGCTGATTTCAGCGAGGAAATCTTAAGAAAACACGCCAATGCTCTGGTGAGTGCCGCACCGCTCATTCCACTGATGTTGATGGCAACAGCCGGAATTTCTGTGTTGACCGGCTTTGGCTACCAATCGATTGTTTGGGCATTCGTGGCCACACTTGCATACGGATATTTGTGCTTTGTAGCTGACCGACTGAAAAAAACCGATTACGGCAAAGCCAATCTCGCTATGTTTACAAAATTACTGCTGGTTGGGCATTTCCTAGCCGGTCTAGTCTGGACATGGTTTGCATCGTTCGACTGTACTGAGTGTGGCATTGCGCAAGTCAGTGTCATTCAAGCAGTTATCTTGCTGTTGGCAATGGCATGCAGTGCCATGCTGACATCCACATTACGCGGTGCGTTGCTGGTTACCTATTCAATGCCCGTGGCAGCATTTACTGTATTTACCACCAATATGGCTAACCTCGTTGAATTGGCGATGACACTGACACTTTATGCAGGTCTATTCTTTTTCACCTTCGTCGAAAAACACATCGGTAAATCCACCTCTGAAGCCTTTACCCACCAAGCCGAGAAAGACGCGTTAATCGCTGATCTCGCCACCGCAAAATCCATGTCGGACGAAGCGCGCAATCGAGCTGAAGAAGCAAACTTAGCCAAGTCACGGTTTCTTGCCTCCATGAGCCATGAGCTACGCACTCCCTTGAACGCAATCCTGGGCTTTTCGGAAGTGATGGCGCACGAAGTGCTCGGACCAATGGAAAATGCGACCTACAAAGAATATGCACAAGACATCAATACATCCGGCCAGCATCTTCTTGATTTGATCAATGAAATACTCGACCTGTCACGCATCGAAGCTGGCAGGCAAACATTAAGCGAAGAATGTGTACGATTAACAGACATTGCAGAAGATGCGGTGCATCTGATGACCTTGCGCGCCAGAGCCAAAGACATCAAAATTCTCTCGCTCTTTGAACCTTCAATGCCAACGATCTGGGTTGACGAACGCTCGGTACGCCAGATCAGCCTCAATCTTCTGTCCAATGCTGTTAAATTCACACCCAATGGCGGATCTATCACGGTAAAGGTTGGCTGGACCAATGGTGGCGGCCAATACATATCTATCAAAGATGATGGCCCCGGAATTCCCGAGGATGAAATTCCTGTTGTGTTGTCGGCCTTTGGTCAAGGCTCTATCGCCATTAAAAATGCCGACCAAGGCACCGGCCTTGGGTTACCAATCGTGCAAGCCATGATGAAATTACATGGCGGCGTTTTTGAACTGCGATCCAAATTGCGGGAAGGCACAGAGGCGCTTGCGATTTTCCCGCGCAGCCGCGTGGCGACGGCTATGAAAAAGACGTCCGAAGCGAACCAACTCGCGCAAGCAAGCTAAGCCTTATCGGTAACGCCCGCCTCGCCAAATGTTGCCATACCAGAATGGCAAAGCGCCGCGGATTTCACGATGCCAGCGGCAAGTGCCGCACCGGTCCCCTCGCCTAAGCGCATCCCTAAATCGAGCAGTGCTGTTTTGCCCATGCGTTGCAGCGCCGTACGATGTGCCTGCTCTGCAGAAACATGACCAAACAAGCAATGATCCAAAGCCGTTGGGTTTGCCGCCAAAAGCACTGCAGCTGCAGACGTCGCCACGAAGCCATCAACAATAACGGGAATTTTCTGCATGCGTGCAGCAAGAATTGCGCCTGCCATCGCGGCAATTTCGCGTCCACCCAAGCGGCGTAACAATTCCAGCGGATCTTTCAAATGTGGACCATGCAAGGCCACAGCTTTACGCACCGCATCGGCTTTGCGCTTAATGCCGTCAGTATTTGCGCCAGTCCCTGCCCCAACCCATTCTTCAGCAGTGCCACCATATAGCCCGTGAAAAATAGCCGCTGCAATTGTCGTGTTGCCAATGCCCATTTCGCCAATGCACAACAGGTCTGTGCCGCCAGCAATGGCTTCCATGCCAAACGCCATCGTTGCAGCACAGCCTTTTTCATCGAGCGCTGCTTCTTGCGTGATATCGCCAGTCGGATGATCGAGTGCTAAATCAAAAACTTTGAGGCCAAGATCATTGGCTATACAAATCTGATTGATCGCCGCCCCGCCAGCAGCAAAATTTGCCACCA
>JBGTAU010000173.1:0-8909 GCA_041749675.1 Rhizobiaceae bacterium
GTGCTTTCCGAATTGATCCGTGCATTGGCCATATCGGGCTTTGCAGCCGGTAACATTATGCTTTTATCGGTTTCGGTTTGGGCCGGCGCTGAGGCAGCTACGCGCGATTTGTTTCACTGGGTTTCAGCTTTGATAGCGATACCCGCCTTGGTATTTGCCGGACGTGTGTTCTTTCGCTCAGCATGGAATGCGTTGCGACACGGGCGCATGAATATGGATGTGCCGATTTCACTTGGTGTTTCGCTGGCGTTCACAATGAGCGTCTATGAGACCGCAACGCATGGCGAACATGCTTATTTTGATGCAGCAGCGACATTGCTGTTTTTCCTTCTGATCGGGCGGACACTGGATTATGTGATGCGCGAAAAGGCGCGCACCGCTGTGAAAGGCTTAGTGCGCCTCAGTGCACGCGGCGCCAATGTGCGCCAAATCGATGGTTCATTGAGTTTTTTGCCAATCGGCGAGATTAAGCCTGGTATGATGATCGTGCTCGCTGCTGGTGAGCGTGTGCCGGTGGATGCAGTGGTGCTTAAGGGCGTATCGGAAATTGACGGGTCATTGGCAACAGGAGAGAGTTTGCCTGTGCGCGTCAGCGCGGGTCACAAGCTGGTTGCAGGCACAATGAACCTAAACGGTGCGCTAGAGATTGAAGCGACGGCCCTGGCGGAAGAGTCATTTCTGGCTGAAATGGTGCGGATGATGGAGGCGGCTGAAAGTGGGCGCAGTGGTTATCGGCGCATTGCGGACCGCGCAGCAGCGCTATACGCACCACTAGTACATTTAACAGCGCTGCTCACGTTCATTGGCTGGATGTGGGTTGGTGCGTCGCTTTATACTTCGCTGACCATTGCCATTGCCGTCCTAATCATCACATGTCCTTGTGCACTTGGATTGGCTGTCCCCATCGTTCAAGTGATGGCCGCGCAGCGGCTTTTTGCGCATGGCATCATGATTAAAGATGGTGCGGCGCTTGAGCGTTTGTCAGAAGTTGACACGATATTGTTCGATAAAACCGGCACTTTAACACTGGGAAAGCCTTGGGTTTCAAATCTTGATGCGATTTCGCCGTCTGCACTTTCCATTGCGGCGGCGATGTCGGCCTACTCGCGCCATCCCGTTTCTTTGGCCATTCGCGCTGCTGCCCCGACCAATGATGCAGGCTTCATGTTGACGACACCGCCGATCGAATTTCCGGGACTTGGTTTGGAAACAATCGTTGGCGATCATACCTACCGATTGGGGCGGGCTGATTGGGCGGTTACAAATATGCAAACGCCCAATAATTTTACCAGCCTTTCCCGTGATGGCGGTCTGTTGGCACAATTTGAAACCCGCGACCAAATTCGCGCCGGTGCTGTCAATGCGGTGCGTTACGCCCACGACAACGGCAAGCGGTGTCAGATCTTGTCTGGGGATGTGGACGCAACCGTTGCAGAGGTAGCTGCGCAGTGTGGCATTGAAACCTACCGCTCCAAAATGCTGCCGCATGAAAAAGTGGCTGCCGTGCAGGCCTTTGCCAACGCTGGTCACAAAGCGCTGATGGTGGGCGATGGGCTCAACGACATGCCGGCCTTTTCGGCTGCCCATGTTTCAATGGCAACTGCCACCGCCGCTGATATTGGGCGCAATGCCGCCGATTTTGTATTGCTGCACGAAACATTGGATGCGTTGCCAATTGCACACCGTGTTGCGCTCAAATCCGCGCAGCTCATTCGTGAGAATTTCATTCTGGCAATTGGGTACAATGTCATCGCGGTGCCTGTGGCGATACTGGGTTATGTTACGCCGCTGGTCGCAGCCATTGCCATGTCACTTTCATCAATCATCGTGGTCGTCAATTCCATGCGGCTGATTGAGCGCAAACCCTCGCCATTTGCGCTCCCAAAACAGTCAACTCCTAAAATGCTTATTGAGGTCAGCCAATGAGCAATCTCGTGGTCTTGATCCCGATTGCCCTGTTTCTAGGGACCATCGCATTGCTGGCATTTTTATGGTCGCTTAAAAGCGGCCAATATGAAGACCTTGACGGGGCTGCAGAGCGAGTGCTGCATGAGGACGACAGCAAGCCGCTGTGACAAAAAACAAGCTGCTACTGATAATAATTGCGGACCCAACCGTGAGATGGCAAGGCTGTGAGAAGCTCCTGCGGAAACGCTTTGCCATCTGAATAGATAATGTTCATGTCCACCTCAGCTTTGTTCTTCATGCCGGGTATCAGCGTCGAAAGTTGCGGCGCGGCTAAAACGTATCGCATCGCTGCTTCAGCCAGTGTTGCATAGTGGGGTGCGCAGAGCTTTTTCAATGCCTCGACGCGGTTCAATGTGTCCATAAACCGCGTGCCGCGAAACATTGAATGCGGCTGTGAGCCGGGTTCAAAAGTGGCATAACTATCCTTGGTCCAACGTCCTATCAAAGAGCCGGAATCCAGCGGCACACGGGCGATAAACGCGGTATTGGTGGCTGCGCCTGCATGAAACAAGTCACCCGCTGGCCGCTGCTCAAACATGTTGAAGACAACTTGAATGGAATCCACGAGGCCATAGTGCGCAAGTTCTATGCCCTCGTCCGGCCTATAATCTCGGATCGACACGCCGATGTGATCGATCTTGCCTTCACGCCGCAGTTCATTGAGCGTTTCCAACCAATCAAGCGCAACCAGACCATCTTCCAGCCAGCAATGCAGTTGGTAAAGGTCCAGTCGTTCAACGCCCAATCGTTTGAGTGATTTCTCGACATTGTCGCGCAGATACCAAGCCGGATAGCGTGCGCGCATGGCAGGGTTGTCATCATCTGCGCTGGGCCATTGTATCGGCTGCGCCTTGGTTGCCACATAGATCTTATTGCCGCGCCATTGCTTGAGCGCTTGCCCAATCACTTCCTCTGAATGTCCGCGGCCATAAAGTTCAGCTGTGTCGACAAAGTTGATGCCTTTTTCAAACGCATAGAGCAGCGTTTCAATGGACGCATTGTCATCAACTTTGCCCCAGTCACCGCCAATTTGCCATGCGCCGAAGCCAATTTCCGAAACTTCCCATCCGGTCTTGCCAAATTTGCGA
The DNA here is from genome assembly GCA_041749675.1 of Rhizobiaceae bacterium. Taxonomy (GTDB): domain Bacteria; phylum Pseudomonadota; class Alphaproteobacteria; order Rhizobiales; family Rhizobiaceae; genus JANMEX01. The sequence goes on from JBGTAU010000173.1 coordinate 3,057, forward strand.
TAGCGCATTTCTCAGCCGCCGCCTGCTTGCTTTTGTTTGGCGCGGGCGAGGAAGCGCGCATTCATCGCTTCGGTTGCCTCATCCGTTCCATTGTGAAAGGTGCCAAACACTTTGTCGAGCATCACCGGGCCATCGCCGCCGTAATTGCACTCGAAATATTTGTGGTGCAGGTAGTGAAAGTAATCGCCCGTCGCCACTTCAACACCTTCGTGCAGTACCACTTTTGAAAAGCCCGCATGTCCTTGAACCGGCGAGAATGCCGCATGCTGGATATGAAACAATGCATGGATCGGGTGCGAGGGAATGACGAAATGAATGAGCACGCCAGTCCAGTAAAACAAGTGCTCAACAGGATGCATCGACAGGCCAGTGAATGGTCCCACATCGACATTGTTGTGATGCAGCCGATGGACGTAATTGTAGAGCGGACCCCAATGGATCAAGCGGTGAATGAGATAAAAGTGTACTTCGCGCATGATTGGGATCAGCAGCATTAACAGAGTGCAGTAGATCGGATGCGTGGCCCAATCGACGTAGGGCAGATAGTTATTGGCGTAGCACCACAGTGTCAGTGCCTCGAACGCTGTCCAGATAGGAACCCCGCTGGCAAAGGTCCAAAATAAATTATCTAACAGTTGGTTTCTGAACAGGAACGCCGGATTGTCCCGTGCCAACCATTTATTGGAATATTTAAAGTCTGTCCCTTGTGCTTGCTTGACGTGCAGCCATAAATGCCAAGCGCCTGCCCACAGTAAAATCATCACAGCGTTGCGCAACAAAAGATAAGAAACCCAACCAACTTGGAACGTCTTCATCTCCTCCATAGGCGGCGTAAGATAGAGCCAAGTGACAATGGGAAACGCCATATAAACAACGCCCCACGGGAAAAGGTAACCTGGGAAGCCAAACATAAACTTCAAAAACCCTTTTGGGCTCCAAATCTGTGGTTGCTCCAGCGGCTTTTCTGGTTTCCAATCGCCGCGCTTGTTGCGCTTGCCGTTGAATGTTGTTTTCATGTTTCCTCCAAAATTCTGAAATACAAAGCGATCTTTGTAATGTCTGATTGCATTTTTTCAGACGGCGTTTTTGAGGGACTTTATCGATCTTATTTCAAACCAAAAGATTCAAATTGATGGTTTTCCATCAATATGCCAGATTGCGATCTTTACGTTGATGCGGCAATGCTATGCCCTCCTATTCAATGCTTGGCGGATCGCTGTGGAGACAAAACTACCAAAATCTCTTCGCCAACAACCTGCCCGTCTTGCCGATATTGCAATGATGACGGGTCTTGGCATTGCCACCGTTGACCGCGTGTTGAATGAGCGCGGCAATGTCAGCGAGAAGACCACGCAATTGGTGCTGAATGCAGCAAAAACGCTGAACTTAAAGCGTATTTTGCCGTCTGGTCGCCATCGCGTTCTGCGCATTGAAGCGCTACTTGCGCGTCCGGAATTGCCACTGATCACGCGGCTTAATCAAGAATTTGCTCGACTTTCTCAGCGTGTAGATAAGTCAATAATAATCCAGCGCACGATTTTAAAATCCGACAGCCCTACTGTCGTCGCGCGCGCAATCGAAGAGACGCAGTGCGATGGCGTTGTTATGTACACGCAAGCCCATCCGCTGATTCATGCGGCCATCGCGAAATGCAAAGCGCGCGGCGTTGCTATGATCAGTATTTTGTCGGATTTGCCGGACTCTGAACGATTGGCTTATGCGGGCATGGATCATTATTCTGGCGGGCGGGCGGCGGCGCAGTTCATGGCTTGGACCATTCGCGAGCCCGGCGCGATTATAGCCATCGGCGACCACTTCAGATTTCGCGCCCATGCGTATCGCGTTGAAGGTTTGCGCGCTGGCTTGAAAGACTATGCGCCACATTTAGAAATCACCGAAGTCATTGCGGCGGGCGATGATTCCGATCTTTCAGAGCGGTTGCTTTTGCAGTCTTTCAAAGAACATCGCACGATTGCTGGCGTCTACAATGTCGGCGCTGCGAATGCTGCCTGTGGCCGTGCGATAAAAGCTTACTTTGCCGATCAACGCCCTGTCTTTGTTGGATTTGAATTGACCGACGAATCTCGGCAATTGCTGCTTGATGGCACGATGACATTGGTTATTGATCAAAACCCCGAACAGCAGGCACGCTTTGCGCTCGATGTTTTCACGCATCATTTTGGCTATACTGAAAACCCGTGGCTCCATCCGCCTTATCGTTCTGACATCGCTTACCGCCTCATCACGCGCGAAAGCCTGCCTGCACTGAAACCAATTTGACACTTAGGAATTCTCAAATGTCGACTTATGACCATGTGCGTCTTGATCGCTTATTACCTTTCCAAATTCGTGCGCGGATGCAGGAAAACCCGATTGTCTTCTTACCACTCGGCACCATCGAATGGCATAGCGAACATTTGCCTGTCGGACTTGATGCGCTCACGTCAGAGGGACTGTGCCTGCGCGCGGCCGATCGCATCGGTGGTTTGGTCTATCCGGTTTTGCATTATAGTACTGGCGGCGGGCACGGTGCCTATCCTTGGACGGTTATCCTGCAAACTCCAGATGATCTGCAAAGGATACTCAGCTTCACCCTGCAACGGCTGAATGAATTTGGTGTCAAAAAAATACTGCTTTTTTCTGGCCATTTCCCTGATGAACAGCTGCAAATGATTGATGAACTTGCGAAAAATTGGAACCAGACAAAGGCTGAAATGCACGTAATCGCCAGCGACGTGAGCCGGATTCCAAATCTCGATTTTGCACCAGATCATGCCGGACTTTTTGAAACAACTCTGCTTTATGGCCTGTATCCAGAGTTGGTTGACGAGCAGCGCTTGCCGGTTAAAAAGGCTGACTCCCTTGAGTCCGACCCTTTTGGCACTCAGCGCCATGATCCGAACCATGAATTGTGGGGAATTTTTGGTCCCGACCCGCGTGGATTTGACCAATCAAAGGCGACGCAATTGGTTGATTCAATCGTCAAATATCTGACAACATTGGTGGATTAGATTTGCGTTGCAAATATATGCTCGGCCATCACACGAATGTTACAAATGTGTAATCTTGAGTGTCCTTGAATCGCCACAATTGTCACGCCAAATACATGAGGTCGAAGCAATACTCGACGTCTGGAATGGCCCGTCCCCCGCCCGTCCAGGCACGCGGCAGCCCCACCCCCTCAAAAGGCTGCCGCACCAGTTTGTTACCCTGCAGGCCGTCATGGTTTCCCCGCCATGGCGGTCTTTTCTTTTATCTGAACCACAAACCAGATAGTGTGCGCCGAATCGCATTGGAGAAATTAGAAAAATGCCGTCAAAAGTGCTGGCCGAAATCGACCGTGCTATGCCTGACAGCCTAGAGCGCCTTTTCAAGCTGATGCGTATTCAGTCCATATCCACCGATCCCGCCTATGCCAAAGAGTGCCGCAAAGCCGCTGATTGGTTGGCTAAGGATCTCGCGTCCATGGGTTTCACCGCCTCAGTGCGCTCCACGTCAGGTCATCCGGTCGTTGTCGGTCATCATGATGGCGAGGGCCCGCATGTATTGTTCTATGGACATTATGACGTGCAACCCGTGGACCCAGTGAACCTTTGGGATGACGAGCCGTTCGCCGCTAAGCTGCGCACACGCGAAGATGGTTCTAAGGAGATTTATGGTCGCGGCTCTGCGGATGACAAAGGTCAGCTGATGACCTTTTTGGAAGCCTGCCGCGCCTACAAGAAAGTGCAAGGCCGTTTGCCTTGCCGTGTCACCGTGATGTTAGAGGGCGAAGAAGAATCCGGTTCGCCTTCGCTGAAACCATTTTTGCAATCCAATGCCAAAGAGCTGAAGGCGGATTTCGCGCTGGTGTGTGATACCAATATGCTCGACCGCCAGACGCCTGCCATTTCCACCGGCCTTCGTGGGCTCATGGAAGAAGAGATCATCATCAAGGCAGCCAGCCGCGATCTGCACTCCGGCTACTATGGCGGCGCAGCGGCGAATCCCATTCACATTCTCACCAAAATCCTTGCCGATTTACGCGATGATGAAGGCCGTATCACCATTCCAGGCTTTTACGAAGGCGTTGAGGAAACACCTGCACATGTCATGGATATGTGGGCAGGCCTTGGCCGCACGACCGAAAAGTTCTTAGGTGAAGTCGGACTTTCAGTTTTAGCCGGCGAAAAAGATCGAACAGTCCTTGAGCTCATTTGGGCGCGGCCGACGTTAGAAGTCAACGGCATACAAGGCGGCTACACCGGTGAAGGCTTCAAGACCGTCATCGCCGCGCAAGCATCTGCCAAAATCTCCTGCCGCTTGGTCCACAAACAGCAACCCGAGCCCATTCGCGCCGCATTCCGAAAATTTGTTGAAGAGCGCATTCCGGCGGATTGCTCTGTCTCGTTCATCAACCACGGTGGCTCGCCTGCCGTACAATTGCCTTACGAATCGCCAGTGCTTGCTAAAACCAAACAGGCACTTTCGGATGAATGGCCAAATCCCGCTGTGATGATTTCCATGGGCGGTTCTATTCCCGTTGTTGGCGATTTCAAAGACTTGCTTGGCATGGAGTCCGTGCTCGTTGGCTTTGGGCTGGCAGATGATAAAATCCATTCGCCCAATGAAAAGTATGACCTGACATCCTTTCACAAAGGTGCTCGCTCTTGGGCGCGTATTTTGGCAGCGCTGGCTGCTTAATTTCCGGAGATTTTTTATGACGATCCGCTCACACGAAGGCGATTTGCCAAATCTTGATCACTACAACGTGGCATCCGTTGCCATTGATACCGAAACGCTCGGCCTCAATCCGCACCGCGACCGCTTGTGCGTGGTGCAAATTTCACCGGGTGATGGCTCAGCAGACGTGATCCGCATTGCACCGGGGCAAAAGAAAGCCCCCAATTTGGTGAAAATCCTCAAAGACCGGAAGGTCACCAAGATTTTCCACTTTGGTCGCTTTGATATTGCCGTGTTGAACAACGCGTTTGCCACCGATACCGGCCCGGTATTTTGCACCAAAATCGCCTCGCGCCTGACGCGCACTTATACCGACCGGCATGGTTTAAAAGATATTTGCAACGAGCTGCTGGATGTCCAATTGTCCAAAGTGCAGCAATCATCCGACTGGGCAGCCGATAAGCTCTCGCCAGCGCAGCTCGAATATGCGGCGTCCGATGTGCTTTATCTTCACCGTCTGAAGGCTGAACTCGAAAAGCGCCTGACCCGCGAAGGCCGGACTGAAATGGCTGCCGCATGCTTCAAATTCCTGCCCACGCGTTCGATGCTTGATCTGGCCGGTTGGCCAGAAGAAGATATTTTCGCGCACAGCTGAGAACCGCTCCGAAAAATATCGTTCCTACTGGCGCGCAAAGGACAAGAGGGGCGCTATGTTGTGCGCGTCCGCCTCTTTGAGGGCGCTAACATAGCGGGCACGCAATTCGCCCGTGGTGTGTATACTTCCACCACCCCAGCTGAATGTCTCGCCGCCAAGCAGCTTGATAAGCAGGTCGGCCATCAATCGAGCGTGACGTCCATTACCGTTTGGAAACGGGTGAGTGGCTACGAGGCGATGATGCAAGCGCACTGCAATTTCATCCCTCTCGAAAGTACGGTTTTCAAGCCAGTATATGACATCATTGAGGGCGCTTAATAGTTCTTGAGGCACCCGATAGGCATCAATACCAATGTTGCGTTCGGTTGCTCGAAAATGGCCCGCCCATTTCCAAACGTCACCAAACATGCGTTTATGCAGTTCTTTTACAAAGGGGATGCTCAAAATGGTTTTGTATTCAAGACCTCGTATGCCCTCGGCCCACGCAAATCCTTTCAAAATATTGTCCTGCTCAACTTCGTTCAACTCACCCCTTT